>NZ_JAEHBI010000219.1:0-436 GCF_016483705.1 Bacillus cereus group sp. N6 | reverse complement strand
TTATAAACATAACGAGAACGCTCAAAAACTAATTCTTTGAACGTCTCATCTTCGTTTATGTCATATGCTCCACAAACCCTAAGTAATGCCTTGTTAGATGTAGAAAGAATGCGCTTTAGGTTATCATCTTCATCATCCCCTAAGTGCATCCTGTCTTTGAATTGTTGTAATGTTACATCTGAAATTACTGTGTCCATTTACATCACCCTTGTGTTGGTGGCGTTACTTCCTCAAGTTTTAATGTGTAAACTTGTGAAGTGTATTTATCCTTTGGTTTACCTGTAGCATATTGTTTAGCGATATAAAGCGTTGCATCTTCTAAAGCTAGAGTTTCTTCAAACTTTTTGATTGGCTCCGTTCCACCCATCGCTGCAATGTACTCGCCTTTAACAAAGAACATTACTTTCCCTTGAGGTACAAATACTGATTCTGAAGG
>NZ_JAEHBI010000218.1:0-437 GCF_016483705.1 Bacillus cereus group sp. N6 | reverse complement strand
GCATTTGCTTTCTCTTCCTCCAGGTACTTAGATGTTTCAGTTCCCTGGGTCTGTCTTCCTTACCCTATGTATTCAGGCAAGGATACCATACCATTACGTATGGTGGGTTTCCCCATTCGGAAATCTTCGGATCAAAGCTTACTTACAGCTCCCCGAAGCATATCGGCGTTAGTCCCGTCCTTCATCGACTCCTAGTGTCAAGGCATCCACCGTGCGCCCTTTCTAACTTAACCAAACTAAAATTAAAAAAATATGAGCTACACTGTTATCTAGTTTTCAAAGAACATACATTTATATATGAGAGATAGTTCTCTCAAAACTGAACAAAACGAAACACGGAAACTTATATTGATGAACAGCGTTCATCAATTCTCCATAGAAAGGAGGTGATCCAGCCGCACCTTCCGATACGGCTACCTTGTTACGACTTCACCCCA
>NZ_JAEHBI010000217.1:0-437 GCF_016483705.1 Bacillus cereus group sp. N6 | reverse complement strand
ATCTAATGCAGCACAACAATATACTTTCAATCCATTCACTAAACGAAATTCTGTGATATCACATACAACAGTTGGAACGTCTTTTCTACCAGGTTTACAGGAACGCTCTAGTACATTTGGAAATGTAGGATGTTCTTGCTTTCTTTTTTTATAGTACGTGACAACTTTTGACTTTCATCCAGCTCGATATAAAGCTTGTCTTACTTGAGATAAGCTCACCATAACGTCTCTATTTATAAGATAATGGTACAGTTTTCGGTATCCCATTCTACCTTTTAAACGCTTAAATTGCATGACAATATAAGCCGCTGTCTTTGCACGTTTTTTTTGATTTTCAGTGGGTTTACGATGAAAATAGTCATAAAAACCACTAACAGAAACTTGTAATCGATGGCAAAGCCAGCGCACTCCAAATATGTGATGATGTTGTCTGACAA
>NZ_JAEHBI010000216.1:0-444 GCF_016483705.1 Bacillus cereus group sp. N6 | reverse complement strand
TTTTTTTCATGTTTTCAAATCGGAAACATGTATTTGGCCTGCTTTTTTGTCTGAAAAAGCTGAGTAGTTACTAAATTTCTTGAAAGAGGTAATAGTTTAATATTTGTTACTCATATTGAAGAGTTTAAAAATCAACTAGGTGATTATATCTATGAGATTCGAGATAAAACTCTTTCAAAATTACAATAAAAGGAGCCAGTCTATGAATAAATATTATATAATTGCTATCTTAAGTATTGTACTTTCTGTTGTATTATTTATATTTAATTTCTATCAGACTAAAATAGGAGGAGTAATATTTGCTTTAAGTATAGGAGCCAGTATTAAATTTCTAGCTGATGGTGTATTGAATGAAAGTAAACATAAAAAACACAATTGATTTTTATTTAAGTCGTAAACGAGATGCGAAAGCTGCCAAGTGTTTTCTAAAGAAAGCCTTGGTTT
>NZ_JAEHBI010000215.1:0-446 GCF_016483705.1 Bacillus cereus group sp. N6 | reverse complement strand
GTTGTCAACTCCTTAATGCTCACTTCGTTCCGCTTACCGTTGACAACACTCTTTTTTTACCTTTCTATCTATTCAATTGTTTAGCAATTAATTTTTTAAATTCGAACAATAAAAACAAATCTACATACACATAAACATATCATTTCAAACAGAAAGGAACACGTTTATGATTACCATTAGTTTATGTATGATTGTGAAAAACGAAGAACATACCTTACCTCATTGTTTACAATCTATTGGGGATCTGGTAGATGAAATTATTATTGTCGATACAGGTTCTACGGATCAAACAATCCAAATTGCGAAAAAATGGACACCACATGTCTATGAAATTCCTTGGGAATTTCATTTCAGTCAAGCACGCAATGCTTCTTTTCAATATGCTTCTAAAGATTATATGATGTGGTTAGATGCAGATGATATCTTGCAACCTTCGGCGCAAAAAA
>NZ_JAEHBI010000214.1:0-446 GCF_016483705.1 Bacillus cereus group sp. N6 | reverse complement strand
AAGGGAAGAGATACATGTCTATAGAAAAGCCCCTATTTTTTTATTAATAAAAAAATAGGGGCTTCGGAATGAAATAAGATGACAACACATGATATGGTATGAAAAACAAAAAAAGAAGTGTGGGAAAAAGAAGTCAGAATAAAAAAATCGCATGAATTGGTGAAAAGAACCATATAGTAAAAAGAAGAGAAAAAGGGAAAAACAGATACTTATTTTTTTTATGAGAAAATCACAAATACTGTAAAAATATGTAGGACATAAGGAGAATATAGTAGTCATATACATTGCAACAGGTATGTCTTACTCAGCACATGTTTATGCATACCTGTTGCATATGCTAATACATGAAAAGAAACAAGAATGTTGTCTTGTTTTGATAGAAAAAAGAAGAAATAACCCAATCAAATTTATATTTGATTGGGTTATTTCTGTTGAAATTGTTTTGC
>NZ_JAEHBI010000213.1:0-448 GCF_016483705.1 Bacillus cereus group sp. N6 | reverse complement strand
TGTCATTGCTACACCCGTCCTTTTATTTATGAATATTTCCAGTGTACACAACAACAATATTTTTTGCACCAGAACCCTTTTTCAAAAGGTTAGTTGTTCCACTGGAGCTTCTAAACCTAAAGAACTAATATTTAAAAAATAATTGAATATTCATAAAAAATAGACCGAATGAACCTGTTTATGCTACACTTAGCGTAAACGTTACTGTACGACCTTTTGCTCCCTGATTTGTATAACAAGTTAGGGAGCTTTTCGTATGTTTCATGTTCTACGACTCTTTTATCCGCAGATTCCTATGAAAAAAGAAAAAATTGAAAATATCACCATTTTTCATTTATGTATATAAGAAAGAATAGTGATGACGACTATTCTTTCTCCCGTGCAAGAGGTTCAATCGTTACATTTCTAAAAATAAATTTATACTATTTTAGTATGCCATAGAAGGTGC
>NZ_JAEHBI010000212.1:0-450 GCF_016483705.1 Bacillus cereus group sp. N6 | reverse complement strand
CAACACACACCCATTCAAACTTGGTTAGAAGGAGACGCGCATGCCCAAAACGTAGCTATTTTTGATGATCGTGAGGGGACTTTACGATTTGATGTCGCTGACTTTAAGAATTCTTATATCGGGCCGTTTTATTGGGATATTCTTCGTTTTATGAGTAGTATCTTTTTATTTACAGATGAATTGCCTCATATCAAGGTATCGAAAGCACAACAAAAACAACTAGCGTCCACATTTTTACAAACATATCAAACAACATTACAAAAAATTATCGAAAATCCAACAGAAAAATACAAGGAACTTCGTGCCGAACAATTGAAACATGGGTTTATCCAAAAACAAATGGAAGAAATGAAATCGTCCTATACATACGAGGCGTTTCTTGGGCAGACTACATTACTGCAAAATGGAAAACGTGTCTTTCTTCCAAATGATTCCTCTTTCGTTTCCCTT
>NZ_JAEHBI010000211.1:0-466 GCF_016483705.1 Bacillus cereus group sp. N6 | reverse complement strand
GATTAACAGGGTAAAGAACGATTCCGGTAGGAATCTCCATCGTTTTTTTGGATATATCCTTTATTTGCACCAGAACCATATACGTCGAAAAAGAGAAGTCACATGCCAGACTTCTCTTTTTCGACGTATAATCAATTGTAGAAACTATTCAGAATCTCTTAAACGATAACTGTATTTTATAAAGGGGGTTATGTTTTCTCAAACTTTGCAACAGAATCTTTTTTTCTAAATCATTATGATTTCAAACTCTTTTTCATGCTTCATGTGCCTTGAAAGGCCTTGAAATGATTCATGCCTTATATAAATAAAAACGACGTTTGCAATAATCTAACTCCATTTTTTCGAACTTTGGAATTTAAACAAGTAGATCATTTGTACATTTGGAAAGGGCACTATATCATGTTGAAATCGATACCTCCTAAATATTAAACTTGTAAACGTAAGATAAGATAGTAGGATGAAAATG
>NZ_JAEHBI010000210.1:0-479 GCF_016483705.1 Bacillus cereus group sp. N6 | reverse complement strand
TATATCAATACCGGCATAGGCATTCAATTGCTTGTGATTCGTAAAACGAGTAATATCTCCTATTTCAGCTATTAAGCGTACAGCCGTATTAGATCCAATTCCAGGAAGGCTCAAAATAATAGAATATTCCGCATGTTGTTCAGCTATCTGCACCATTTTGCTGATACATTCTTCCTTTTGTCCAAGAAGATCTTGATAGCGTACCGCGTATATTTTGAGCTGTTCGCATAAAACATCATCAACATCTACAGATGGATAAGAAATTTTAGCTGCTTCTAGTATTTCTATGGCTTTCTTTTCAGCTATCTGTATTGATATATTCTTTTTTGTATTTGCTCGAATTCGATTCTTAATTGTGGTTTTCGAGAGGTCTAGAACTAAATCAGGATGTGGAAATAACTGAACAAGATTTAAAAATAAATCTGATTTTGTTGTAAAAATCTGTTCTAGCTCAGGAAATGTGAGCTGCAGTACTTTAT
>NZ_JAEHBI010000021.1:0-86468 GCF_016483705.1 Bacillus cereus group sp. N6 | reverse complement strand
TAAAGTTAGTTTGTCTAGCATCTAAAAATAAAAATTGACGTTTCACGTTGTTTGTTTCGTTCAGTTTTCAAAGAACTTGTCTGCCACTTCAGAAGCGACTTCATCATATTAACATCTTCATTTTTCGATGTCAACTACGTTTTAAAATTTCTTTTTTGTCGTTTTCTGCGTTTCCGCGTCAGCGACGTTTATTAATATACCATCATGATTTTTAAATAACAAGTGTTTTTTAAAAAAAACACAAAAAAATATCCATCCTACTTTCTTCTATATAGAGACACCTCCTCCCATCTATGGAAAACAGCTATTTAAATTGTATACCAATACACTCTAGTTAACCAAACTGTATTTCATAACCCCTTCCTAGATTTTCATTCTCTTCTATATTAAAGCCCTGATCATTTACTTCTCTATAGACTAACAATATAAAAAACAAATCAATCCAAACTAAAAAAACAGATTCACCACTTCCTACATAAAGCAAACATGCCGATTTTTAGTTTTGTTCCTCCACACAAACTATTAATTGAACGAATCGGTTGTTTACAGACAGCTCGATTAGGTAATAGTCTTATCGCTCGGCGAATAGCGGAATAAATAACGAAATTCCAACAAAAACATTAACTTAAGATTATTGTTAGAATTTTTTTACATTTAATTAATGAAAAATATCCATTTTTTGTTATATAGTAAGGAAGGACGTACTCAACTATAAATAAACCAATGGAGGAATTACTTTATGGATAGGTTAACAAAGTTTTCATTAAAAAACCGCGCCGCTGTTATCATCATGGTTTTTCTCATTTCCGTACTTGGCGTTTATTCCGGATCTAAATTACCTATGGAATTTTTACCAAGCATCGATAATCCAGCAGTCACTGTCACAACCTTATCTCAAGGACTCGACGCTGAAGCGATGACAAAAGAAGTAACTGATCCCCTCGAAAAACAATTTCGCAATTTAGAACACATCGACAGCATCACCTCTTCTACGCACGAGGGGTTATCACGTATCGATATCGCGTATACATCCAAAGCAAACATGAAAGACGCAGCACGCGAAGTTGAAAAGGCCATTAACACAATTAAATTACCTAAGGATGCAACTAAACCCATAGTTAGCCAATTAAATACTTCTATGATTCCACTCGCTCAAATTGCTATCCAGAAGCAAAACGGATTTTCAAAAGCAGATGAAAAACAAATCGAAAAAGAAATCGTACCACAACTCGAAAGCATTGATGGTGTTGCCAACGTTATGTTTTTCGGAAAATCAGCCTCTGAATTATCTATCATACTAGACCCAAACCAATTAAAAGATAAAAACGTAACAACAGAACAAATATTAAAAGTTTTACAAGGAAAAGAAACTTCTACTCCAGCTGGAGCAATTACCGTTAATAAAGAAGAATATAACCTTCGTGTCATTGGGGATATAAAAAATGTAGATGATATTAAAAACATAACCGTTGCACCTCAAGTAAAATTGCAAGATGTTGCTCAAATCGAACTTAAACAACACTACGATACAATCTCGCATATAAACGGAGAAGAAGGAACCGGATTAATCATCATGAAAGAGCCAAGTAAAAATGCAGTTGCAATCGGAAAGGAAATCGATAAGAAAATCAAAGATATAAGTAAACAATATAAAGATCAGTTTTCTATTAAACTTTTAGCCTCAACTCATGAGCAAGTTGAAAATGCTGTTACTAGTATGGGCAAAGAAGTAATTCTTGGAGCAATTGCTGCAACTCTAATTATCTTAATCTTTTTGCGTAACTTCCGAACGACACTCATCGCCGTTGTCAGTATTCCATTATCTATTTTATTAACACTCTTTTTACTACACCAATCTAACATCACACTTAACACCTTAACGCTCGGTGGTTTAGCAGTTGCAGTTGGACGTCTCGTTGATGATAGTATCGTTGTCATCGAGAATATTTTCCGTCGTTTACAAAAAGAATCTTTCTCTAAAGATATTATTCTCGATGCAACGAAAGAGGTCGCCGTCGCAATTACTTCTTCTACTTTAACAACAGTCGCTGTTTTCTTACCTATCGGCCTCGTATCAGGAGTAATCGGAAAATTAATGTTACCTATGGTATTAGCAGTTGTATATTCTATACTATCATCCTTAATCGTTGCACTAACAGTTGTTCCACTTATGGCTTTTTTACTACTCAAAAAAACAAAGCACAAAAAGCCAAGTTCTTCACCACGATATGTTGCTACATTAAAGTGGGCTCTTTCGCATAAATTCATTATTTTACTTACTGCTTTTTTATTATTCGCAGGATCGATTGCAGCCTATGTATTACTACCGAAAGCGAACATAAAATCTGAAGACGACACAATGTTATCTATTAATATGACTTTCCCAGCTGATTACGCTCCTGAAACACAAAAACAAAAAGCCTTCGATTTCGAAAAGAAATTACTTTCTAATTCGGATGTAACAGATGTTATTTTACGAATGGGATCTAGCGCAGAAGATGCACAATGGGGGCAAACGACAAAAAATAATCTTGCCAGTATATTTGTAGTCTTCAAAAAAGGCTCTGATATTGATCAATATATTAAAGAGTTAAAGAAAGAACATAAAGCTTTTGAGCCTGCTGAACTAGATTATATAAAAACGAGTTATTCAAGCTCTGGTGGTGGCAACAATTTGCAATTTAACGTAACAGCAACTAACGAAACGAATTTAAAAGAGGCTGCTACTATCGTCGAAACAAAACTAAAAGATATGGCTGCTCTCTCTAAAGTAAAAACAAATTTAGAAGACTCTAAGAAAGAATGGCAAATCCATGTTGATCAAACAAAGGCCGAACAACTAGGCTTAACACCAGAATTAGCAGCACAACAAGTAGCATTCCTTATGAAGAAATCACCTATTGGTGAAGTTTCAATCAATAATGAAAAAACAACTATTATAATAGAACACAAAAAAGAAAACATCACTAAACAAGAAGACATTTTAAACACAAACATACTATCACCTATCAATGGACCAATTCCTTTAAAAGACATTGCAACTATTTCAGAAAAGAAACTTCAAACAGAAGTCTTCCATAAAGACGGAAAAGAAACGATTCAAATTACTGCCGAGGCCTCAAATGAAGATTTAAGTAAAATAAGCGCAGAAGTAAACGAAACGATAGCTAACTTAGACTTACCTAGCGGCGCAAAAGTAACTATTGCAGGTGCAACTGAATCTATGCAAGAGAACTTCACAGATTTATTCAAAATTATGGGGATTGCAATCGGGATTGTATATTTAATTATGGTTATCACCTTCGGACAGGCGCGCGCTCCTTTTGCAATTTTGTTCTCCTTACCATTAGCTGCTGTTGGCGGTATTTTAGGATTAATCATTTCAGGAACACCCGTTGATGTAAATTCCTTGATCGGCGCATTAATGTTAATCGGGATTGTCGTTACAAACGCGATTGTATTAATAGAAAGAGTGCAACAAAATCGGGAACACGGAATGGAAACAAGAGATGCCTTACTAGAAGCGGGATCCACTAGATTACGTCCAATCATTATGACAGCTATAACAACAATCGTCGCTATGCTCCCTCTCCTATTTGGTCAATCGCAAGCAGGAAGCATGGTATCAAAAAGTCTTGCCGTCGTTGTCATCGGTGGTTTAGCAGTCTCAACCGTTCTTACATTAGTAGTCGTTCCAGTTATGTATGAACTATTAGATAAAATCGGGAGAAAAAGACGCTCTCGTAGAAAAATAAGCACTTACACAGAAACACCTGATATTTAAAAGAAAAGCGTTATCTTCATGAATGAAGATAACGCTTTTCTCTACCTACTCATATAATCCATCATTTTTTGAGCATATCGCTCTAGAGGTTTATCAGAATCTACAATAAGATATTCAGCATTCGAAGGTCTCTTACTACCATCTAACCACTTTTTAAAAGCTACTTCCGAATCCACTTTTCCAATCTGACTGGCCATACGTTTACGTGTTTGCAGCCTATGATTAATCTCTTCCATATCATTAAGGTAACATTCGATATATTTATATTTTACACCATGTTTATTAGACAATTTTATTCCTTTTTCAACCATCCCTTCATATAGACACGGACTATCCAATATAACACTATGCCCTTGTTCTAAATAAGAATCAATCAATGCCCATTCAATATCGTATGATACTCCTCCAACAATTGTCGATTCAACCCCTTTCATTTCTAATGATTGTAACAATGCCGATTTCAAAACGTCATGATCTACAATTACAGCACCTGTTAACTTCGCTATATACTTAGAAACTGTCGATTTTCCCGATCCAGGAAAACCTGACATTTGTAGAAAAAACAAATTAACTTCTCCTCTCATCTGTACCTATTCATCTATATAATCAATTACAAATTCAACAATCATTACATCCATTCCTTCTATATTAAAATACAAAAAGAACTCTCTACTTATAAGTAGAGAGTTCTTTTTGTATTTTATGCTGCTTTTACCTTCTTCGTCGTTTTACTTTTTCTTTTCGTTCCTGTAAAACGCTTATGCAATATAGATGCTACCAAGCGCGAAATAACATTGAATAGTAATACCATAATAATTAATACAGCTGCAGATTTTGTCGCAATCAACTTTGCATCCGGAATAACTCCTTCAGAATTTAACTTCCAAATGTGAACCGCTAACGTTTCAGCTGGTCTAAATGGATTTAGAGGATGGGCAGGACTTGAGAAGTCCGCTGCTGAATTTAAAATCGGGGATGTTAAACCCGCTGTGTAAATTAACGCTGCCGCTTCACCAAATATACGACCTGCCGCTAAAATAATACCTGTAATAATTTGCGGTAATGACGACGGAATAATGATACGAGCAATTGTTTGCCATTTCGTTGCACCTAATCCAAGACTTGCCTCTTTTACATTATGAGGCACTTCTGAAATCGCATTTTCACAAACACGTGTTAAACCTGGTAAGTTTAAAATAGTTAAAGCAAGAGCACCGCCCATTACTGTGTATCCCCAACCTGTCATGGTAACGAACACTAACAAACCGAATAAACCAACAACAATCGAAGGTAACGACGCCATTGTCTCAATACATAAACGAACAAAATTTAAAAAGCGCCCTTGTTTTGCGTACTCTGCTAAATATATTCCAGCCCCTAACCCAAGAGGAATAGATATAACAAGCGTTATAACAAGCATGTAGAAGGAATTGAATAACTGTGGACCAATCCCACCACCAGCTCTTGTATTACTTGGTTCTCCAAACAAGAAATCAGGATCCCAAAATCCCCATCCCTTTTGCAGAATTTCAAACACTAAGAATACTAGCAGAGCTACAACTAAAGCTGCAACTGCATAAAAGATACCTGTCCAAATTTTATTTACCGTTCTTGCATTCATTATTATCGCTCACCTCTTTGCCCAATCGCTCGAATTACTAAAATAAACAGGAATGAAATAACAAGTAAAATCATCGCTAAAGTCCATAGCGCATTATTCCAAGCAGTTCCGTTTAATGTATTTGTCATGTCCATTGTCAAAATACCAGTTAACGTCGCTGTCGGGCTATATATTCCTTCTGGTAATTTAATTGTGTTCCCGATTACCATTTGAACCGCTAATGCTTCACCAAAAGCACGCGCTAAACCTAAAACAACACCTGTTAAAATCCCTTTTTTCGCAGCAGGAACAATCACTCGGCTAACCGCTTGCCATTTCGTCGATCCTAGACCATAAGAAGCTTCTAAATAATCAAATGGAACAGAGCGTATTGCATCAGAAGCGATACTAGCAATAGTAGGTAAAATCATAATACTTAATACAACAATACCCGCAATTAGACTAAATCCCACTCCCCCGAACGAATCACGTAATAGTGGCACTAAAATCGTAACCCCTAATAATCCGTATACAACCGAAGGAATACCAACTAATAATTCTAAAACGGGCTTCAATACTTTATTTCCAAACTTTGGCGAAATTAAATTCATGAATATAGCAAGAGCTATAGCAATTGGCGCACTAATAATAACCGCACCTAACGAAACCACCGTTGAACCTACAATAAAAATCAAAGCCCCGAAGGTTCCTTCGTCAGCATTTGGATTCCATTTTGTCGATGTTAACATCTCAGTAAATGAGATACCACTTTGTGTAAAAGATTGAATACCTTTACCGCAAATAAAAGCAATAATAGCTAATGTAATTAAAACAATAAAAATACCACAAAACGTAACAAGCGATCTTCCTATATATTCACTTTTTACGTAATTAATTTGTTTTTTCCCCTTCATCACAGGTCAGACCCCACTTCATAGATTGAAATGAACAGGACTGGCCTTGCAGCCAGCCCCATAAAAATTTATTACTTATTTAATTTAGACATTGGGATGTAACCCATATCTTCTACTTGCTTTTCAAAGTCTTTGCCTTTTACATAATCAATGTAAGCTTTCGTTGCTTCTTTCGCTTCACCTTTTGTTACCATGTACTCGTAAGACCAGAATGGATATTTACCAGACGAAATGTTTTCAACTTTTGGTTCAGAACCATCAATTTTCACTGTTTGTAGCGCACCTTTTTTATCGCCAACCATGTAAGACATTGCTAAATAACTTACTGAACCTGGAGTAGAATTGATCGCTTGCTCTACTGCACCGTTAGAATCTTGTGTTGTACCAGTTCCATCGTTAATTTTCGCTTCTTTCATAACTGTCTTTTCAAATGTAGCACGTGTACCAGATGAAGCTGGACGGTTAATTACGTTGATTTTTTCATCTTTCCCGCCTACCTCTTTCCAGTTTGTTACTTTCCCAGTGAAGATATCTTGTACTTGTTGCACTGTTAAGTTATCAACTTTTACATCTTTATTTACGACAAGCGCGAATGCAATACCCGCAACCTTGTTATCTACTAATTCTTTCGCTTTTTCAGCATCTTTTATTTTATCCCCTGATGGAACATCTGAATTACCAATTTGTACTGCACCCGATGCTACTTGGTTAATCCCAGTTCCACTACCGCCGCCTTGCACTTGAATAGAAACTTTTGAATTTTTCTCCATGAATTTCTTTCCAGCTTCCTCCGCAAGAGGTAGAAGAGCTGTAGAACCAGCTGCTGCAATCGTACCTGATAATTCTTGTTTTGTATTATCGCTTCCTTTAGCAGTTTCTTTACTAGCTGTATCATCTGCTTTCCCACATCCAACTAACGCTCCTGCTACCACTAAAGCCGCTAAAGAAAATTTAATACCTTTTTTCATAACCATGTCTTGTACCCCCATTTGGATTCTCACTTTTCGAATTCATTTTCTTTCGAACACAAATTCATTGTAGGACAACAATATTATGTGAGTGTTAAGCAATTTTTAATTTTAAGTAAATGACGATAATAGCCCTTAAAAGCTAGGAATCCCAACATTTATAGTTAAAGAACCCAACAAAATCCACACTAATTAAGCAGTAATGTAAATTTATTCTTAACAATGTAAATTCAATGTAAATGTTTTTCGCTCTTTTCCCCTTTTAATTAAAAATACATTTACAAATACATTGTATCTTTTAACTTTTACACTCTTACTTTATTTACATTCAACAGAATTTCAGTAATATTTTTTAGTACAACTAAATAAATTGGAACAATTCTAAAAATAAATGAATATTTTTAAAGTACCAATTGACAGCATCATCCAATGTAGTCTACTATATTATTAACAAAAAGTTTACCTAAGGAAACTTTTTAAACTTAAACAAACAATATAGAGATGAGGTAACTTTTATGGTATCGGCTAATACAAAACCACTTTCCGAGTTTAAGACAGGAGAGTTTGTACAAATTGAGAAGATACAATTAGAAGGAACTATGAAACGACGTTTATTAGACTTAGGATTTATCCCTGGGGCAACAATTAAAGTATTACAGCGCAGTCCGCTTGGAGATCCGGTCGCTTATCAAGTAAGCAATACAACTATCGCACTACGTAAGGAAGAAAGTTCCCTTATTTTCGGGGTATTAATAGGAGATGATTTCAGATGAGCAAACATCGTATTGCTTTAGCTGGCAACCCGAACACCGGGAAAAGTACATTATTTAACACTTTAACAGGCTTAAAACAACACACTGGAAACTGGACGGGAAAAACTGTTTTAAAAGCTGAAGGGGAATATGAACATAACGGAAGTAAATATACATTAATAGATTTACCTGGAACTTACTCACTATATTCAAATTCTGCGGATGAAGAAGTAGCAAGAGATTATATTATATTTGAAAAACCAGAAGTAACTGTAGTTGTTATAGATGCAACTGCAATGGAAAGAAATTTAAATTTAGCCCTCCAAGTGATGGAAATGACAAGCAATGTAGTCATTTGTATTAATTTAATTGATGAAGCGGAGAAAAAAGGCATCGTTATTGATGAAAAGAAATTAGCAAAATCGCTCGGTGTACCTGTAGTTAAGATTTCTGCTCGTAACCGAGTAGGTATTGGGCATTTGCTAAGTGTTATCGCTAAAGTAGCAAATAAAAAATTAATTCCAACACCAATTAAAATTTCTTACAGTGAAAAAATCGAAAATATGATTCAGGAATTAGAACCACAAATTTATAAAGTGTTCGGTGATACGTATCCAGCACGTTGGATTGCGTTACGTATATTAGATGGAGATAAAAATTTCTTAACTACACTTCAAAAACACCATAATGAACCACTTGTAAGGGAGGTCGTAATGAATGGAATCTCACTCAGCCAGTAAAGCTCTTCCATTAGACTATATTATTCAACATGCACAAGCACTCTCAAAAGAAGATATACGAGATGATATTGTCGGAGATATTTATCGAACATCTGCAAGCATATGTAAAGAGTCTGTTCAATATACAAATACTGATAAATTGTATCGTTCTGAAAAACTAGATAAAATTTTCACATCTCCAATCTGGGGATTTCCAATTATGCTCGGTATTTTATCTATTATTTTTTATCTTACAATTGCAGGTGCTAACGTACCATCTGATATGATTGCTGAGTTTTTCGGATGGGCCGAAGGATATTTAACATCTTGGTTCCAGGCAGCACATGCACCCGAATGGCTACATGGCATTTTAATACTTGGTTTATTCCGTGGTATCGGTGCTGTTATTAGCGTTATGTTGCCACCTATGGCAATCTTTTTCCCTATGTTCGCACTATTAGAAAACTACGGATATTTACCACGTGTCGCTTTTAATATGGATCGCTTATTTAAACATTCCGGTGCACATGGCAAACAATCTTTAACAATGGCAATGGGATTTGGTTGTAATGCAGCCGCTATTATGTCAACGCGTATTATTGAATCACCACGTGAACGTATGCTTGCAATCTTAACAAACAACTTCGTTCCTTGTAACGGTCGCTGGCCTATGTTAATTTTAATGGCTTCATTATTTATGGCTGCTGGTTATACAGGTAGTATGCAAACATTAGTTACTGCTGGCGTTGTAGTTGGAATGGTTGTAATTGGTGTTATTATGACATTAACTGTTTCTTGGGTACTATCAAAAACAGCTTTAAAAGGTGTGCCAACTCACTACACTCTTGAGTTACCACCGTACCGTAAGCCAAAAGTTTGGAATACAATTGTACGTGCAACACTCGATAAATCAATTTATGTTTTAAAACGAGCTATCGTTGTAGCTGCCCCTGCGGCTGCATTAACTTGGTTACTAGCTAATATTTTCATCGGTGACACAAGCTTACTTATGTATTTTGTAAACTTCCTAGATCCATTCGCTAAAATGTTAGGACTTGATGGATTCATTTTAGCTGCGTTCATTCTTGGACTACCAGCGAATGAAATTGTTATCCCGATTTTATTAATGTCTTACTTATCAACCGGAGCTTTAACTGAAATAGATGATTTTAACCAAATTAAAAATCTATTCTTAGAAAATGGCTGGACTTGGTTAACAGCGTTAAACACAATGTTGTTCTCACTTCTTCATTTCCCATGTGGAACAACACTGGTTAACATATATAAAGAAACAAAAAGTGCAAAATGGACATTCTTATCGTTTGCAATCCCTACCGTTATCGCCATTGTTGTGACATTCCTCTCTACACAATTGGTACATTGGTTAGGGCTTTTATAAGCAAAGCATACATAGAAGGTATCCCCCTTCACATTTGCTTTGCGCGAAAGAAACCTGAAATCATTCAGGTTTCTTTTTTTGTGCATCAGTATTCCAAGGCTGTGCTCCATACGTTGTGAGTTTCTTATGAATAAAGTATATGGCTCCCGGAAGAACTGCCATTAATATCGTGCAACTAATCCCTAATCCAGTAAACAACTTACATCACCTTATTTCACTCTTTTCGGTAAGGCGGAACCTGAATGCTCAATTGTCGGGTGAACATGAACAGTAACCTCCGCATTACTAAAGTAATTTTCACCTTGATCCCAATTCTTATCTATCTTCTTCCATTCTTTATAATTATGCCGCTTATATACTTCTCCTAACGCTAATACATCTACCTTATATTTTTTTTGAACAAGCTTAATCGATTTTTGGATACGCTTCTCCATTTCTTCCGCAATGGTTTTCTTTAATCCCTTTTCATTCATAATTTGTTTATGATCACTAAAATGTAACTCTGCTAAAGTCCCTTCCAAAGATAAATGGATATCAAACTTCGGTTTTGTAGCATTTTCCGTAGATACTTTAATCTTTCGGCGCATCTTATGAATTTCGTATGTAACAAGCTGACCTTGTTTACGGATAGTAAAGAACCCTCCAATTTTTTTACCTATTACATAATTCATTCCTAATGTTTCTTCTCCATTCAAACTGCCTACACACTTATTATCTTTTCCACGAAACAACGCTGCCCCGTTCATTTGTACCCCCTGCTTTGTTAGTTCTAGAATAGGTAATACGAAACTTCGGTTAGCAATCATTTTTTGCTGTACCTCACCAATTCTTGCAGCTTCAATCATTTGAGCATTTTTCGGAGGATGCTCAGCTAACATATCAATATACTGCGCCGGTAAGTTCTCAGGCTTGGCACTCTGCTTTAAAATAGCTTCTGCATTTTTCTTAGAAACGAACAAACGAATATTTCTTCTCATCTCGTGATCACGAATATATACATCTAACGTATTTTGTAAAACATATGGATTCGCTAATAAATCTTTAGAAAAAATTATCACTTGTATGTGCGGAAAGAATAATGAGCGACTAATTTTTTTAGAGATAATTCGTATTTGCTCAAAGACACTATCTGCTTTCGCACTAACATTAATATAATTCTCACTATCTCGACCGCTTTGGCCACCTTGCTGCGCTAACTTACTGGGAAGTACCATCTGATACGTCCCTTTCATAATTGGATTTGATTTCTTTTTTTTCACAATATCATAGGCTGCACCTACTACAAATCCCCTTTCTTCTATTTCTTCTAGCTCAGAGCACCCACTAATAGATCCAGCTAAAACCATAACCATTATGATTTTAAGAAGGTGTTTCATTTCCACCATTCCTTCTTTTTATTTTATATACAATTAAAACGAGCAAAGGCGCTAACACAACAAATCCCATATCTATCCAAGCTAAATAAGTTCCGTAATGTGATAATGAATCTAAATTACTCGGTATCATATTCATCATAAAAATAATAGGAGCACTTACGAAAATAAAAATATGTTTCTTCACTTTCGGAAACATAGCACAAAACAATAAAGATGCGACGTCATAATACATTGCTGTAGTGTTATAAACAGTAATAATCCAAGTAGTAAAAAAAATGGCATCAAATCTTTCTAAAAAACCTCCACCAATTTCAATTTCTTTACCCAATTCAATTGTTGGATACGTCAATCCACGGGTTGTCATATACGAAAAAACGCTAATACAAGTTACATAAATTAAAATGTATGACAGCACATTTACCATCACTGCTTTTGCAACTGCCATTGGCGCTTTTTTCGCTGTCTTATCGTTCAACATCACAGCATAAAACAGAGCTACCTCAAATCCGATAAATGTGAAAATAGAGTTTTTAACTCCTACAGCATATTGACTTGCGTTCGTTTGAAAAGCTGGTAGTAAATTGTTTATTTCCATTAAATTTATATTCAATAAAGAAAGCAACACTATCGCAATGAACACGATAGGTAAGAATAGAACATTTAACCTTACTAAAGCCGCTCTCGATCCTGCTACTCCATAAATAACAACTAATAAGAAGAAGAAAGAGAGTAGCTGTATTGGTGTATCACTAAATAAATACGTTTGTGAAATAATTGCAATCATTCGTGACTCATATGCTGTCAAAGCAGCAAACGTTACTACTAAAATGCTACTAATTGTGTATGCAACAGGCTTCGTCAAATGCGCACTTGTATATTGGACAAAGTTTTGCTTTGGAAATAAAATAGCCACCCTCGTTACAAACCAGCCTAAAACTGCACATATCAATCCACCCAAAAGCAAAGTAATCCAACCGTCTGAAAATAAAGTTTGGTTAGCGATATCTCTTGGCATAGATAATGCTCCTATACCAATAATTGTTGAAGATACCGCAAACCCAATTTCCCGAGATCCAATCTCTTCATCGCCATACTCAAATGGTTTCAATTACTCTCGCTCCTTTGGACGTAATGTAGCGTCTTTCGTTTGTAAATATTCCGGTCTCTCTTTCAACATCGATTTTGGCATACGAATAAGTTCTTCTTTCCAATCTTTATAAAATGCAGGAGCAATAGGCGTTGTATATGGGACACCAACACTCTTCAAATTCGTAATATGAACTGCAAGTGCAATAAGCGCTAAAATAATTCCATACAAACCAAAAGCAGTCGCTGCTAACACAAAGACAAAAAGTAAAATCCGAAACGTAATCGTAATACTATATACAGGCAGTGAAAATGTAGCAATAGCTGTAACCGCAATAATGATAACTAAAAACGGATTTACAATTCCTGCGTTCACCGCTGCTTCTCCGATTACAAGACCACCTACAATCCCAATTGTTTGCCCCATCGGTTTCGGCAACCTAATTCCCGCTTCTCGTATTAACTCCATCGTTAATGCCATCATTAACGTTTCTATATATGCCGGAAATGGCACCCCTTCTCTCGCTCCCGCAATAGAATAAGCTAATTTAGATGGAATAAGCCCTTGATGATACGATACAAGCGCTACGTACATGGCAGGTAATAAAACAGCTGCAATACCCGAACCCATCCGCAAAATTCTTAATAAAGTCCCAATTACCCAACGCTCATAGTGATCTTCCACAGATTGAAAAATATCAACAAATACTAGCGGAGCTATAAGGGCAAACGGTGATCCATCCACCAAAATAGCTGCCTTTCCTTTCGCTAATGAGGCCACAATATTATCAGGTCTTTCCGTATTCAAAAACTGCGGGAACGGTGACAAATTATTATCTTGAATTAATTGCTCAATCGTACCCGTCTCAAAAACGACATCTGTCTCTATTGATTGAAGACGCCGATCTAACTCTTTTACAATGTAAGGGTTAATAATGTCTTCTATATATACTAACGTCACTTCTTTTTGGGATCTCTTCCCCATAATATAAGATTGAAACCTCAGCTTCGGGTCACGTAAAGTACGGCGAATTAACATTTTATTCACGTTAATATCTTCATTTAACCCAATCCTCGGTCCACGGATTAAATCTTCTGTTACCGGCGGTTCTAAACTTCTTTTTTCCCACGCTCTACTATTAATCACGATAGCGGTTGGAATATTATCAATTAATATAACTGTATCTCCCGCTAAAATCGCATTTATAATATCCGGAAACGTTGTCTTCTTACCAACTTCTGCAATAGAAATAAAGCGATCCAATAACGTTTGAACAACAGCTTCTTCTTTTTGTACTTCTTCATATTGAAGTGTACGAACTACATATTTATAAACATTATCCTTATCTGTTAACCCGCATAAAAAAATAACAGCACAACGTGTAAAACTACCAGCAAGGGCAACTTCCCTAATTGTTAAATCATTAGGCGAACCTAACTCATCCCTAATTTCTTTCATAACTTCAAATAAGTTACCTTTTAACTCTAACAATTCCCCCACCTAACTTCCTTTTCAACAAGTTTTTAGTTAGATTCCGCTAATAGAAGAAAATATATACAAAAAAGAGCCATCTCTTTTCAAAGATAGCTCTAGCACACGGATTACTTTTCTACTATTATATTGTCTGTCTTTATAGACACATTTCTCGTGAACCCGCTAACGATAAACATCACAATCATATTCATTAACAATGCGACTATACCTACATTTAAATCTTTTATATATTGAGGGAAAGCTGGAAACATCGTAGCTATAGTTGAACCAGATAAAGTAATATATGCGACCACTAACAACCCAATCCCCATTCCTGCAATTGCCCCTTGCTTCGTAATAACTTGACGTGGAAACAAACTACATACAAGTGCAGGGAAAAGTTGTGTCACTATACTGTATCCCATTAAAAGAAGAGCCCCTATCGTTTCTCCTCCTTTAAATGTAAACAATACTGCAACAAGTGTTACTACAGGTACAAATAATTTTGCCACTTTAGCAACTTGTCTATCTGAAGCAGATGGGACCATTGTTCGGTAAATGTTTTTTGCTAATAAAGTAGACGCCGCCATAACAAGCATGGAACCCGGAACTAATGCTGTTAATACTCCTGCACTACCAATAATCCCAATAAACCATGGATCAAATGTTTGAAGAGCGAGACGGAATAACGAAAGGTCTACATCCCCTCCCTTTAACCCTGGAACTTGCAGTATAGCAGCAAAACCTGCAAAGAATACGAAAAGCAATACTAAAGAATAAAGGGGCATGATCGCCGCATTTTTCCTAAATACTTTTTCATTTTTTGCAGAGAAAGCAGAAGCAAATGTATGGGGCCACATATAGAAACCGAGAGCTGTTAATACAATAGTAGAAACAAACCAAGAAATGCTCATCCCTTCATCAGGTAAAGATAAAAATCCTGGTTTCGCTGCTTCTACCGCTTCAAACATCGGCTGAAATCCCCCGTAATAATGGTACGGTAAATATATACCTAAAAACATAACGATAAACAGTATCATAATATCCTTCAAAGCTGCTGTCCAAGCAGAGCCGTGTATACCTGAAACCATTACATATATCGTTATAACAATTGCACCAATCCACACTGCAATAACCGGTGATACCCTTCCGTAAGATGCTTCCGAAACGATAATTCCTAATCCTTTTAACTGTAAAACAAGGTATGGAATAATCGAAATAACCCCAATGACAGAAACGATAATGCCAAGTGTCTGACTCTTATATTTCTTCACAAAAAAATCTGGCTGCGAAACAAGATTATGCTCTTTCGCATACTTCCAAACTGGCGGCAATAAAAAGTAAGATAAAATATAAGCTAGTGCACCATAACCTAAAATATAGAAAGTAGGTGCTCCTTTACTATACGCCCATCCACTTCCGCCTAAAAATGTAAACGTCGTATAAATTTCACCTGCCATAAGAAGAAAAACAAAAATAGTGCCAAATCCTCTTCCACCAACTGACCATTGCTCTAAATTCATATCTTTTCCATGTTGTGCCCGAATTCCTAAAAATAGTGCAAGAAACAAAAATAATATAATGATAAGTAATGCGATCATTTTACATCCCCCTTATTAGCAGGATCAAATACGTACACAAGTCCCATACAAAGAGACGTAATGAGCACCGATAATAATACCCAAAACAATAAAAATGGCATCCCTAATACGTAAGGAGTAACTGAATTAGCAAATACAGGTCCAATAACTAAACAAAAAACTGGAATAAGCGCTAATACGTGTATTTTCTTCATCTCATTCTCCTTTACTTATAAAATTCATAATGGATGATACAAAGACTTCCACGCCAATCGGTAATGCATCTTCATCAATCGTAAAACGAGGATGATGGTGAGGATATATAATTCCTTTCTCGTTATTTCCCGCTCCGATAAAAAAGAATGTACCTGGCGCCTTTTGTAAAAACGCTGAAAAATCTTCTCCAGCCATCGTCGGCTGTAAACGAGTAACTTGCTCTCTTCCATAAAGCTGTAATGCTGTTTGCTCAATAATCTCTGTAACTTCATAATCATTTACTACTGGTCGATATCCATATTCATAAGAAAATGTATATTTCGCCCCGTAAGATTCCGTCACATGCTTCACAATTCGTTCAATCCTTTTCTCTGTTTCTTCTCGCAACTCATGTCTTAAACTCCGCACTGTCCCTTCAATCTCCGCTTGTTCTGGGATCACATTATGGGTTGTCCCAGCATGAAATTGCGTAACAGATACTACAAGGGGATCTAATGGATTCGTGAGGCGAGATACAATGTGCTGAAGTTGCGAAACAACTTGTGTACCGATTGCAATGCTATCAACCGTTTCATGAGGGATTCCAGCATGTCCACCTTTTCCTTCTATCGTAATTTTAAAAACATCTGGGGCTGCCATTGCAGGACCATAAATTACACCTATTTTACCAACCTCTAACGATGCCCAAAGGTGAGCACCAATAATATAATCCACACATTCCATTACACCCGCTGCAACCATTTCCTCTGCGCCGCCAGGAAAGTTTTCTTCTGCATGTTGGAAGAGAAAACGAATCTCTCCTTTAATCTTCTCTCTTTCTTCTACTAACTTATGTACGACCCCAAGTAATATCGCTATATGTCCATCATGGCCACATGCATGCATCACACCTGGATATGTAGAAATAAAATCAAACTCATTTTCTTCATGAATAGGAAGCGCGTCCATGTCAGCACGAACCGCGATGGTTTTACCAGGTTGCTTACCAATTAACCTTGCCATTACACTATATTTAGTAGGTCTTGACACTTCTAAATATGGGATTTTTTGAAGTATATCGAATACAAACTGTGATGTTTTTTCTTCTTGAAAAGATAACTCTGGATACTTATGAAAATGCCTTCTCCACTCAATTAATTGATTTTTAGATAAAACCAGTTCCTTTGCAACATCCATTTCTCTTCGCCCCTTCTTCACCAAGTTAAATGTTATTATAGCGTGAATCGTTAATTTTTAAAAGAATCTTCTGAATTTTCCGTTATAATAATCCAAAAATAAAAAGCCATCAAAAAGATGACTTTTTCAGTATTATAAAATAGTAATCGCTTGTTTCCCCATTTGCTCCCAAGCTTTCTCAAACTCTGCTCGCGGAACAGCAAAACGCGGATTATTTTTAAGTGGATCATTTACATATACAAAGTTTTGATCATACCCAACTATTACTACACTATGTTCATAATATGTAATTTTCACTTCGCCAGAGCTTGTATTCCATGTTTCAAAACTACTCTCGGCTAGTGGCTTAAACGTTGTATTAATAATGACCCATACTGGCGAACCGGAACTAACTACTTTATACATATCTTGCACGTCTCTACCTGTTAAATTAACTACTTTTTCAGGAGCATATTTTTCTGCTAAATTAAAAATGGGTGGATTATATACACCATATCCTGGCTCTGCCTTCGTATAAATATTTCCAACGAACCCCTCATAAGGATTTCCACGTAAATCATTTTGTTCAAATGGAACACGATGAATTTCGCTAGCAAGTTGCATCTTATCTACTTGTATACCTTTGTATTGTAGCAACATAGCCAAACTTGTAACTTCACATCCACGAGGTAATTCTGGTAACTGCTTTATAAACGGAACATTTTCAATCATAGTCGCTTCTTTCATTTCAGATAAAAACTCTAAACGGAACACTTGCGCCTTTTGTATAATTTTATCTTTCCCTATAAAAAACGCGGCAGCAAATATAATTCCAAAAACAAAAAGATATTTTAACTTTTTCATTTTAAACAAAACTCCATTAATTATTATTTTACAGACATACCTCTTATCATTGTACCTTTCTTCTTACTAGTTTGCTAGAAAGATTCTATGAATTATTGTTCACACTTCCATCGTTATAAAATTCTAATTATTTTTAATAAAAAGAAAAAACAATATACTTTTCTGAATATTTTTGCTAAAATCAAAATAATTAACATAGTGAAGATATCACCTTGTTAATAAAAACATTCTTAGAGTATTTAGTCATAGTTCGCATTTTACATACTCCATTCATTTCATAATAAATAAGCCGAGTATGTGTCACATCCCCCACTAATGATTAAAAACTCGGAATGAAAATCAATTCATACATACAAGAAAATAACGGGGTGAGGGGCATATGAATCAACAAGTAGAACAAACAGATTTAAAACGAACAATGAAAAGTAGACACCTATTTATGATTGCACTTGGTGGTGTTATCGGAACTGGCCTATTTATGGGATCTGGTCAAATCGTCCATAACGCCGGTCCTGGTGGTGCTATTCTTGCATTTTTAGTCGGTGGATTTGTTATGTATTTAACGATGTTATGTCTTGGTGAATTATCAGTTGCTATGCCAGAAGCAGGTTCATTCCAAAGCTATGCAAGCAAATTTATTTCACCTGGTTTTGGATTTGTTGTCGGTTGGATGTATTGGTTAAATTGGGCTGTTACAGTTGGGGTAGAGTTAACAACTGTAAGTATTTTAATGAAACGTTGGTTTCCAGACGTTTCTTCGTGGATTTGGTGTGTTACATTTGCAGCAGCACTATTTCTTGTAAACGCATTATCAGCAAAAGCATATGCAGAAGCAGAATTTTGGTTCGCAAGTGTAAAAGTCGCAACCATTGTTATTTTCATCGTACTCGGTGGTGCAGTTATGTTCGGTCTACTAGACTTTAATGGAAAACCAGCGCCAATGCTTCACAATTTCACTGAAAATGGCGGATTATTTCCAAACGGTGCATTAGCTGTTCTTCTTACGATGATTACAGTAAATTACTCCTTCCAAGGAACAGAATTAATCGGAATTGCTTCAGGAGAAAGTGAAAACCCTGAGAAAACAATTCCAAAAGCGATTAAAAATACCATTTGGCGAACTCTCTTCTTCTTCGTCCTAGCAATATCAGTTGTTGTAGGTTTACTCCCATGGCAAGAGGCTAATCTAGTCGAAAGTCCATTTGTACTTGTATTTGATGTGGCTGGTGTTCCATATGCAGCTGACATTATGAACTTTGTTATTATTACAGCAGTATTATCCGTAGCCAACTCTGGTCTATACGCAAATTCTCGTATGCTTTGGGCGATGGCAAAACAAGGAATGGCAAGTCCAGCTTTTACGAAGTTAACTAAAAAAGGAGTGCCACTAAACGCATTAATTTTCAGTCTAATTTTTGCAAGTTTGTCTCTATTAACAAGTATATTTGCGGCAGATACTGTCTTTTTAGTTTTAACATCTATTGCAGCTATGGCCGCTGTCGTAGTTTGGATGTCAATCGCAGCTTCACAGTTTTTCTTCCGTAGAAATTTCTTAAAAAACGGCGGGGACATTAATGATTTAAAATATCGCACACCGCTTTATCCAATCGTTCCAATCGTAGCATTCTCACTCAATTTCATTACATTTGTTAGTTTAGCTTTCATTCCAGATCAGAGAATTGCTCTTTATTGTGGTATTCCATTTATGATTTTTTGTTACATTTTATACCAATTAAAATATAAAAAAGTTGTCACATTTGAACAACAAATAAATCTAAAAAAAGAAGTAAACTAAATATACAAAATATTCAGCTATCTTTCTTATCATAAGATAGCTTTTTTCTATTTCTTGGATATCTTGGTATAACTTTATTTATCTTAAAATTTCCACAATCACGTTTTTCACTGGAAAATAGTTTACAATGTTATCAAGTTACAAATGATATTCACCTTAAAAAGTGTGCATTTGTGTCTATTTTTTAACAATATCACAAAAACTATTGCCATCTATAAATTAATAGGTTTATATTGTTTTATTGGCATAGTTTCAATCCAAGGAGAAAGGAGATTTTCAATCGTGCAACTAAAGAAAACGTTTTGGAAGCTGGCTTCGCTTCTTCCGTTATCATTACTTCTGTTCCTCGGCGGCTGTGATAAGAAACTCGCAGTATTAAATCCGCAAGGACCTGTTGCAAAAGCACAGTATGATTTAATTGTTTGGTCATTCTTGCTTATGTCATTAATTATCGCAATTGTATTCATCTTGTTTACAGTCATCTTGATTCGTTATCGTGAAAAACCAGAGAATATGGACTACGAGCCACCTGAACAACACGGTAACACATTATTAGAAATTATTTGGACGCTTGTTCCTGTTATTATCGTTATCGCATTATCGATTCCAACAGTAAAAGCAACGTATGCTTCGGAAGAGGTCCCGGCAGAGTCCAAACATATTAAACCAGTTGAGATTTATGTTACATCTGCAAACTGGAAATGGTTATTCAGTTACCCAGAGGAAAAAATTGAAACCGTTAACTATTTAAACATCCCAGCTGGTGTACCAATTCAATTCAAACTGACTTCTGTCGGTCCAATGAATGCTTTCTGGGTACCAGAACTTGGTGGTATGAAGTACACTATGGATGGCATGATTATGGATCTTTATTTACAAGCTGATAAGCCTGGTTCTTACCTAGGCCGTAGTGCGAACTTCTCTGGTGAAGGATTCACACATATGGAGTTCGAAGTTGAAGCAAAAACTAAAGAGAAATATGACAAGTGGGTTAAAGAAGTACAACAAACTGCTCCTAAACTAACAGAAGATAAGTACAACGAAATTGTTAAACCTGGTGTAGTTGGTCGTATGACATTCTCTAGTCACCACTTAAGTTATGTAGATCCAAAATCACTTGAATATTGTGATTACAACTACTACAAAAACAAAAAATAATAGCTATTATTCCAACAGATTGGAGTGAACACAGTGAAGCTTGATGAATTCTTTGTCACAGGTGACCCGATTATTTACGGTGCAGACGCTTCTATCGTTCTTGTGACATTAGCAATCATTTTCGTACTAACAAAGTATAAAAAATGGAAATGGCTTTGGGACGAATGGTTAACAACTGTTGACCATAAAAAGATTGGGGCCATGTATATTATCTCTGCGGTTATCATGTTATTCCGTGGTGGTATGGACGGTTTAATGATCCGTGCACAGTTAACATTCCCAGAAACAACTTATTTAAATGCTGAACACTATAACGGAATCTTCACAACACACGGTACAGTTATGATTCTTTTCATGGCGATGCCATTCGTTATGGGATTAATGAACCTTGTAGTACCATTACAAATTGGTGCTCGTGACGTTGCATATCCGTTCTTAAATGCTTTAAGTTTCTGGTTATTCTTCGTCGGAGCAATGTTATTCAACATCGCTTTCGTAATCGGTGGTTCTCCAGACGCTGGGTGGACTTCTTACTTCCCAATGGCAGGTACAGAGTTTACTTCTGGTGTAGGAAATAACTACTACGCAATTGCATTACAGATTTCAGGTCTCGGTACGCTAATGACCGGTATTAACTTCCTTGTTACTATCTTAAAAATGCGTACACCTGGTATGACTTTAATGAGAATGCCAATGTTTACTTGGTCAATCTTAATTACAACAGTTATCATTATTTTCGCTTTCCCAGTATTAACAGTTGCTCTTGCATTAATGACATTTGACCGTCTATTCGATGCTCACTTCTTTACGATGGCGAGCGGCGGTATGCCAATGTTATGGGCCAACCTATTCTGGGTATGGGGTCACCCTGAAGTATATATCGTTATTTTACCGGCATTCGGTATTTTCTCTGAAATCATTAGTACATTCTCACGTAAACGTCTATTCGGTTACAGTGCGATGGTATACTCAATGGTTGCAATTTCTTTACTAAGTTTCGTCGTATGGCTTCATCACTTCTTCACGATGGGTGCAGGTCCAGCGGTTAACTCATTCTTCTCGATTTCGACAATGGCGATTTCGATTCCAACCGGGGTTAAGATCTTTAACTGGTTGTTTACACTGTATAAAGGACGTATTCGTTTTACAGTTCCAATGCTTTGGTCATTGGCATTTATTCCAAACTTCGTAGTCGGTGGGGTTACAGGGGTTATGCTTGGTATGGCAGCAGCTGATTATCAGTACCATAACAGCTACTTCCTAATTGCTCACTTCCACTACGTATTAATCGCAGGTACAGTATTCGCTATGCTTGCTGGATTCACATTCTGGTATCCAAAAATGACTGGTCATATGTTAAACGAACGCCTAGGTAAATGGACATTCTGGATCTTTATGAGCGGATTCAATATCTGTTTCTTCCCAATGTACTTCTTAGGTTTAGACGGTATGACTCGTCGTATGTACACTTACTCTGAAAGTCTTGGATGGGGATGGCTAAACCAAATTGCATCTGTTGGTGCGGTAATGATGGGTATTGGTTTCCTAATTCTTTGTTACAACGTAATTTGGAGTGCTCGTCACGGTGAACGTGACACAACTGGAGATCCATGGGATGGCCGTACACTTGAATGGGCAACTCAATCTCCTGTACAACATTACAACTTCGCGAAACTTCCTGAAATCAAAGAAGCTGATGCTTTCTGGTACATGAAAAAACGCGGAGAAACAGTTACACCAGCAGCAGAAGATTTAAAACCAATTCACATGCCAAGTAACTCTGGCGTGCCTATTATTGCGTCTTTATTCTTCGGTCTTGCAGGTTTCGCATTAGTATTTAGCTGGTTCTGGCTTGCAGCAATCGGCGGCGTTGGTATTTTAGCTTGCTTAATCTATCGTTCGTTCGATTATGATGATGGCTACTACGTAAGCGTTGATGAAATTAAAGAAACAGAACATATAGCATGAGAGGTGAAATGATATGGCGGCTTTAGATAAAAGCTTACCTTTGGAATATCAATCCGAGCAAAGCAGATTGAATATCCTAGGATTTTGGATTTTTCTTGGGGCTGAAATTATGCTGTTCGCAACACTTTTCGCCTCTTATCTAGTACTTGCTGGTCGTACGGCTGATGGCCCAACTCCAGCGCAACTGTTTGAACTTAAAACGCTTTTAATTCAAACATTACTACTTTTAACAAGTAGTTTCACATGTGGTATCGTAATTCACGAAATGCGTAAGCACAACCAAAAAGCAATGCTTGGATGGTTCATCCTTACATTACTTTTAGGTGCAGGTTTCCTATTCTTTGAAATCGAAGAGTTCATTATGTACATCGGTGAAGGCGCAACAATTCAAACAAGTGCTTTCCTATCTGCATTCTTCGTTCTTCTTGGAACACATGGTGCCCACGTAACAGGCGGTATCATTTGGGCAACTTGTGTTATTATCCAAATTTTAAAACGAGGTTTAACACCAGTTACAGCGCGTAAAGTATTCATTATCAGCTTATATTGGCATTTCCTTGATCTAGTTTGGGTATTTATTTACACACTAGTTTACTTGAACGGGATGGTGGCGTAAATGGATCAAAATAACAACCAAGCAAACGGGCATGCGCATAGCGGATTCCCTTGGTCACACGTTTTCGGATTTATTTTATCGCTTGCACTAACGTTTCTAGCGTTATACGTGGCACTTTATACAAACTTGCCACTTTCAACGATCTTAACAACTATTATCGTAATGGCTGTTGCGCAAGCGTTGTTACAATTAATTATGTTCATGCATTTAAAAGAAGGAGAAGGAAGAGTTCAAATCCTTACAATGATATACAGTTTCTTCGTTGCAACTGCAACAGTTGGCTTAACTGTATGGATCTTCTTCTCAATGTAATGTGCATGAAAAAGACTGCTGAGATTCCTCAGCAGTCTTTTTTTATTCCTCATTAACGAGCAGTAAGACCCCAGGGGGATCTGCCCGTAAAAGCCTTCACTTTATACCCTCCCCTATTACATCCACATTACGGAATTAACAACAGAATCATGAAAAATATACTTATTATGACAAATTTTAAGAAAACTCTTTCTTTATGAAATCGAATCCATATGCGTTGCTTTTCTACCTATTATATGGCTAAATAGGTACTATATTTATTTGAAGGGAGAGAACGCAATGGAACATCATACTTCTGTTCTATCACTTATGGTTGTCGTTGCAATCGCGTTTCTAGTTCCCCTTTTGTTACAACGCTTTAAATTGAAAGCACTTCCTGTCGTTGTTGCAGAAATCATCGCAGGAATCTTTGTAGGTAAAAGTGGGTTTAATATTATTGAGCCAGATATGTGGCTTCAAGTCTTATCGACACTAGGATTTATCTTCTTAATGTTCTTAAGCGGTTTAGAAATTGATTTTTCTATCTTTAAACAAAAAGGGAAAAAGAATACGACAAACGAACCAAACACATTCCAAGCAGCAAGCATTATCTTCTTATTTATTTTCATCTTATCTTATGCCCTATCATTACTGTTCGTATGGCTAGGATTCGTGGATAATGCAATGTTTATGACTTTAATTATTTCAACTATTTCTTTAGGTGTTGTTGTACCAACATTAAAAGAAAATAACTTAGGAAAAACGGCAATCGGACAAATCATTTTATTAGTCGCTGTTATTGCAGATTTAGTTACAATGATTTTACTCGCTGTATTCGTCGGATTAAATTCCGAAAGCGGCCAAAGCATGTGGCTCCTTCTTCTTCTATTCGGCGCTGGTATTGTTATTTACTTCGTTGCAAAACGCTTTAAAAACATTCCATACTTAGATAGCTTAAAAGCTGGTAGTGTACAAATTGATACACGAGCTGTTTTTGCACTCATCTTAATATTAGTTGGGTTATCTGAATCTGTTGGAGCTGAAAATATTTTAGGTGCCTTCTTAGCAGGGGTACTCGTATCGTTATTATCACCAAATGAAGATATGATTGAAAAACTGGATTCCATCGGCTACGGTTTCTTCATCCCTATTTTCTTCGTAATGGTTGGTGTGAATCTAGAAGTTTGGTCTATTTTTAAAGAACCTTCTAGCATGCTAATGATCCCAATTTTAATTGTAGGACTCTTTATCTCAAAACTGTTACCATCACTCGTCTTACGAAAATGGTATCCACGTAATATCGTACTAGGAAGTGCCATCTTATTAACATCGACACTTTCTTTAGTTATTGCAGCTGCACAAATTGGTGAAAAACTAGGAATCATCAGTCCGAGTTTATCTGCTTCCCTTATTTTAAGCGCAGTTATTACTTGTATTTTTGCACCTATATTATTTAAAAAGATGTTCCCAAAAGTAGAAACACCAAAACCAAAAGTTTCTATTATTGGTGCGAGCAGAATTACCCTTCCGTTATCACTTGATTTAAAACGAGAAGATTATGACGTAACACTTTATATGATGCGTCAAAATAAAATAAATGATGAGGAAGCGAAATCACATGACTTCCCTATCGTAAAATTAGATGACATCACAATCGCTTCATTAACTGAACAAACAGCATTTAACGCAGACCGCGTTGTTGTTGCAACAAGTGATGATGAACAAAACTTATTATTGGCGGAACACGCAAAAGATCTAGGTGTTGAACATGTTATTGCAAGTGTAGAAGATCCACTTCTACAAGAAAAAGCAACGCAAGAACATATCGCCGTATTCTCAACAATTAACTCTACACGTATTCTGTTACGTGCACTAATTGATAAACCGAGTCTCGTTCGCTTAATTACAACAGCAAATGAAACAGTTCGTGAAGTTGAACTACGTAGCAATACATATAACGGTGTTGCACTACGTCGCCTTCCGTTTTTAGGGGATGTACTCGTCATTCAAATTTACCGCGGTAATAAAGCATTAATCCCGCATGGTGATACGAGACTACAACATGGTGATACATTGCTTGTCACAGGTTCAAAAGAACATATTGATACGTTGAAAAACATATTAGAATAAAAAATGCCCCTTACATAATTGAGGGGCATTTTTTTCCATTCCATATGGTAAAATGTTACTATCACATATTATGAGGATGGATCACATTATGTCTATTGTAACTTTAGCTCTTTTATTATTGGCGGAAATACTCGTTGCCATTATTCTCATCGGTGTTAGCATTGAAATTTGTAGTTACGGATGGAAAAAATCGAATGGAATAAAATACTCTTGCCTCTTACTTTCACTCCTTCTCGGAATTGCTAGCATACTCGGACTTTTCGCCGCACCTGCCTATTTCTTTATACAACTAACAGAAAACGCCTTATAAGAAAGGATGTTAATATGATTACCGTGAAAAATATTGAGGGATCTGAAACTTACGTATTACGTCAAAAAATTTTACGCCCGAATCAAACATTAGCAGATTGTAAATACTCTTCCGACTATGAAACAGACACCTTTCACTTAGGCGCATTTATAAACGATGAACTAATTAGTATCGCTTCCTTCTCAAAAGAGATATACCCTGACTTACTAGCAGGTGTTCATTATCGTCTACGAGGAATGGCCACATTACCTGAATTTCGAAACAAACGTGCTGGAAGTTCCTTAATTCAGAAGGCGGAGCAAGTCTTGCAAGAACGTAAAGCAAATATATTATGGTGTAATGGCCGAATTACTGTAGCTGACTATTACAAGCGCTTAGGCTTTCAGGAACATGGTGAAATCTTTGAAATTGAACCGATTGGCCTTCATAAAGTACTGTATAAAAGAATATAAGAAAAGCTTTCCGCAATATGAGAAAGCTTTTCTTATATTTCAATCTTCACTTTTTATTTTTCTCATATATATGTATATAAACAAACTAGGAACTAAAAAACAAGCAAACATAATAAGTCCTGTCATACTAATTTCCTTTATAGCAATATCTGGTGTTACAATAATACAAATAGCTAAAATTCCAATAACAATACCTACTGGAATAAATAATAATTTCATAAAATAGCTGCGTGATACTCCACCTGTATGCTCATATGCCTCTACAGAATGTTTTAAATTTAAGAAGTTAATGACTACGATCCCGCCCATAAATACCATTAATAAATCCGAAACACTTTCATATCCTGCACCTTGCAAAACGTAGCGATAAAAAACGATACCTAGTATGACGATATTTTGTAAGATGAAAACGAGTCTAATATGTTTTAGCCCCTCAATCATTAAACGTTCATCTTTCACAATCCTCACTCCTCTTCCTCCCAAAATAAATCATTCAATGTTTTGTCTACCGCATAACAAATTTTCAAACATAAATCTAAAGACGGGTTGTATTTCCCCTTCTCAATTAAACTAATCGTTTGCCTTGTAACGCCTACTTTTTCTGCTAATTGTTGCTGTGTTAAATCTAACTGAACACGCGCGACTTTTATTTTACTTACAGCCATTCATGTTCCTCCTCTGCCTTTATTGTAACATATATATTCCATTAGGTAATTTATATTTTACTAAAATCGTTTGATTTTTACTTTATTATACACAAAAAAAGAGCCTCCCATAAGAAGCTCCCTCTTCTATATCTATATTATAAGAATAAATGACATCCAAATAAAATTGTAAATAAGTATAGTAACGGATGTACTTCCATCCCTTTCCCTTTCACAATTTTTAAGACTGGATACACTAAAAATCCAATTGCAATTCCATTCGCAATGCTAGACGTTAACGGAATACCGATAAAAATTAAAAATGCTGGTAATGCATCTTCAAATTCATTCCAATTAATATCACGAAGACTTTGCGCCATTAGACTACCTACAATAATTAATGAAGGAGCTGTAATAGCGGCTACACTTGATAAAGAAGCAATCACAGGGCTGAAGAATGCCGTTATAATCGTTAGACCGACAACTACAATACCCGTTAATCCTGTTTTACCACCTGCAGCAATACCAGCTGATGATTCAATCGTCGCTGCTGTTGGGCTTGTTCCAAAGATAGAACCTGTGGTCCCACCAATTGCATCTGCAATAAACGCTTTACCAAAACGTTTCTCTGTATTATCTGTAATTAAACCCGCTTGTTTAATTAAACCAAGTAATGCACCTGTTGTATCAAATAACAGTACAAGTAAAAATGAAAATACAACACCATATAATCCGTATTCAATTACATCTGAAAAGGCATTGATTGGGTTTGAAACGATAATTCCCTCTGGTAAATGAGGCATCGCAACAATTTTATCCGTAAACTTCAGTTGCCCTGTAAAGAAGGCGATAACTCCTGTCACAATCATACTAATAAATAATGCACCGCTCACACGTAATGCCATTAATACCACCGCTAATATTAAACCAATTAAAGTTAAAATAACGGCTGGAGAATGAAAATCACCAATCGTAACTAAATTAGATGGATGATCAACGATAATTCCAGAAAGGCGTAATCCAATAAAAGCAATAAATAGTCCAATTCCACCTGCAATTGCATGTTTTAAACTATCAGGAATTGCGACAATTAGCTTTTGCCTAAATGAAGTGAAAGATAATAAAAGAAAAATGATACCTGTTACAAATACTGCTGAAAACGCAATGACATATGTAATCCCCTCTGCCTGTTGAACAACAGAATAAGCAAAATACGCATTCATTCCCATAGCTGGAGCAATAACAATTGGATAGTTAGCTAAAAACGCCATACATAGCGTTCCTACAACCGTCGCAATAATAGTTGCTGTAAAAGCTTGATCAAATGGTACACCTGCATCAGATAATATTTTCGGATTGATGACAAGAATATACGCAAATGTAAAAAAAGTTGTGATGCCAGCTAAAAGCTCTTGCTTCACAGAAGTGTTATATTTTTGTAATTGAAACATGGTTATGTACCCTTCCTACATCTGAATTATTATCACATATTCTTTTCTTACTAGTATGTGAGAAAATATAATACTTAATCTTAACAATCAATAAAAAGAAGAGTCAATATATTCGCTAATAGTTCGAATTTTAAGTTTAAGTCTGACAAGTTTAGATGTAGTACAGTTCATCATGATTATTTTTGTAGCATAACAGATAGAAATGTTTTATAATTTGAAATAGTTAAATATTTAGCAAACGCATTCAAATATCGTTCACTCTACAAGGGGGATTCTTCTTATGCAGCACACAAACAAATCTGAAACTTTAAACCGCGGTTTAAAAGAACGACATATTACTTTAATGTCGCTCGGCTCCGCTATTGGCGTTGGACTATTTTTAGGATCCGCTTCTGCTATTAAGCTAGCTGGCCCTTCTATTCTACTAGGTTATATGATCGCCGGACTCGTTATTTTTTTCATTATGCGAGCACTCGGAGAAATGGCAATTGAACAACCTGTTGCCGGTTCTTTTAGTAAATATGCCTCTGATTACCTTGGACCACTAGCTGGCTATATTACTGGCTGGAACTACTGGTTTTTATGGGTTGTTACTTGCATGGCTGAAATTACAGCAGCTGGCATTTACATGCAATACTGGTTCCCAGATATCCCGCGCTGGACTTGGGCTTTACTCGCTCTATTATTAATGAGTGCTTTCAACTTCTTATCCGTAAAAGTATTTGGAGAACTTGAATTTTGGTTTGCTCTCATCAAAATTGTCACAATTATCTGTATGATAATTGTTGGAGCTGGTATTATTTTATTCGGATTTGGAAACGGTGGTATCGCTACTGGTATTTCAAACCTTTGGTCACATGGTGGCTGGTTCCCAAATGGTTTTTCTGGGTTACTACTCTCCATGCAAATGGTGTTATTCGCTTATTTAGGCGTTGAATTAATCGGTGTTACAGCGGGTGAAGCTCAAAATCCGAAAAAAACACTCGCAAAAGCAATCGATAACGTATTTTGGAGAATATTACTGTTCTACGTTGGGGCTCTATTCGTTATGATGGCAATTTATCCATGGAATGAACTTGGGGAAAAAGGAAGTCCATTCGTATTAACATTCCAGCAAATCGGTATCGCAAAAGCAGCAGGGATTATTAACTTTGTCGTATTAACAGCAGCTCTTTCTTCTTGTAATGGTGGTTTATTTAGTACAGGCCGTATGCTATTTACATTAGCTCAGCAAAAGAAAGCACCTGAAAGATTTGGTCGTTTAAATAAAAACGGTATTCCGAGTCAAGGAATTGTAGCAACAGCTATCGTTTTACTCGTTGGTGTTATATTAAACTATCTTGTGCCCGCAAAAGTGTTTACATGGCTGACTAGTATTTCAACTTTCGGGGCAATTTGGACTTGGGGGATCATTTTAATCGCTCAAATTAAATTCCGTAAAGGTTTGCAAACTGATAAAAAGGACAAGCTAACATATAAAATGCCTTTACATCCATTCAGTTCATATTTCTCACTCGCTTTCCTTGCACTCGTATTAGGTATTATGGCGTATTCAGAAGATACAAGAATTGCATTGATTGTTGGTCCTATTTGGCTTATTGGTTTAGCTATCGTGTATTACATGAAAGGTTTCCATAAAATTGATGAAACACCTAATTCAAAAATTAGTTAAACAAAACATCCCTTCCTTATTACTTGGAAGGGATGTTTTTAAATCTATATAAATATTTCTCAACAAAATTCACGTTATTTTTACAATTTTTTAATATTTTTTATGTTTTCCGTCTTTATTTTTACAGAAAAATAAATTACATTATTAAAGCACATATATTTATTATTAGGGGGATTCTTCTATGAAGAATAAAAAATGGATTACATTTTCTTTAGCAACAGCAATTACACTAAGTATAGGGACTTCGTTCATACCGTCTACTTATGCAGAAAGCTCTGTAGACCCAGCTCCTGAAATTGCTGCAAAAGTTGTAAATCAAAACAATGGGAAAAAAGTATTATTCGATAATACACACGGTCAAACTGCCGGAACCGCTGATTGGGTTATTGATGGTGGCTTTTCTGATTTCGGAAATGGTATTGCTCAAAATGGCTATCATGTAAAAGAACTACGTAAATCAACACCAATTACATACGAAGATTTAAAAGACTACAATGTGTTTATCGTTCCAGAAGCAAATATTCCTTACAAAAAATCTGAACAAGATGCTATGTTACAATACGTGAAAAATGGCGGTAGTATTTTCTTTATCGCTGACCATTATAATGCAGATCGTAATAAAAATCGCTGGGACTCTTCTGAAGTATTTAATGGATATAGACGCGGTGCATGGGATAACCCTGCAAAAGGAATGTCAAGTGATGAAGTAAATTCACAAGCTATGCAAGGAGTAGAAAGCTCTGATTGGCTATCTGACAACTTCGGTATTCGCTTCCGCTACAATGCAATCGGTGATGTTGCAGCTAAAAATATTGTGTCACCTGAACAATCATTCGGAATTACAAAAGGTGTTTCATCTGTAGCAATGCATGCAGGTTCTACTCTAGCAATTACAAACCCAAAACTAGCAAAAGGGCTTGTTTATCTTCCAGAAAACCCGTCAAAATGGAATAATGCTGTTGATAGCGGTGTTTATAACGGCGGTGGCGTTGCAGAGGGGCCTTATGCCGCTATCGCAAAAGTAGGGCTTGGAAAAGCTGCCTTTATCGGTGATTCTTCTCCAGTTGAAGATGCATCGCCAAAATACGTTCGTGAAGATTCTGGCCAAACAAAGAAAACTTACGATGGATATAAAGAAGAAAACGATGCTATCTTACTAGAAAATATCGTAAATTGGCTATCGAATAAAGAAACATTTACAAGTTTAGATCAAGTAAATGGTTTACAACTTGATTTACCTACCACTTTACAAACATTTGAACAACCAAGCTTATCAACTGAGCCACAACCTGAACCTTGGAGTGCACCAAATGCAGGTTATCAATGGTTTAATACAAACACTTTTAAACCAGGTTCATGCGGTTATAACAGTGCTGTAACAGCAAACGACTACGTAGTTACACACCCTAGCACTCTACCAAACAATGAAGTGTTCCAAATAAAAATCCAAGTAAATAACTTATTACCAAACACAACATACACTAATTACTCTTTAGGTATATTCACTACTGGCGGTACACAAGTAGCAAAAGTTCAAAATACAAATGGTTCTTGGCCATCTGCTTTTGGATATAGTAGTGCATTCTCTTTCACAACAAACAGCTTAGGTTCTGCTGAGAAGATTGTAAATGTACAAATCAATCCAAATACTGCTGGACAAACAACTCTTCGTCTACGCCAAAATACGACAGCGAAATACAATGAAACTGTAATAATTGATAAGAAATAATGAAGAAGGCAATCCGCATGCGGATTGCCTTTTTCTCACTTCTCTTCTTTCGAGAAAAACATTCTTGAAATAACGATACCTATACTTCCTACAATTAAGAATAACACAGCCCTGATCATCATCGATACTTCTGGTAAGTCCAGAAGGAATAGCTTCCCTATCGTTACGACTAACACGACTAAGCCGGCATACAATATTTCATTCATATTTTTATTCCGTCCAAGCCAAACGGCAAATAATGCATATACCATCCATAATAACGATACAGATACGCTTATTATACTTCCATCTGTAGACAGCACTTCACCGACTCTAGTAATTGCAATAAATACGATAACCATAAACCAATAGAGCGTTATAGAATAAACATATTTTCCGAAGCTCCTTAACACATCTTTCGCTTGTTTCATGCAGTAATAAAATGTACCTATTAAAATAATATGGGCAACAAACCCAGCTGAAATGAAATGATCAAACGGACTAAAAATAGTTTGTATCATTCCAATCGCGTAAATCGTCGCACTAACATACAATTTCACCTGTTGTTTTACTTTAATAGCAGTCACCATACCGAGGAAACCTTGCAATAATAATACAATCGCTGCATTTACTAAACTATACTCATATAAAATCGCTAAACTAAATGCACCCATTGCGAAACCAAATAAAAGATTTGTAAATGTAGAATGTCTATTCTTCCTATATTCAAACACAAACATAGTAGCGTGCACGAGTGCACTAATCATTAATCCCTATGTTGTAAATTCAGGTATTTTTGAAATGGCTAATATAAAGAGAACTGCATTCGCACTAAATATCGCCAAGCGTGGCTCTAATATAAAACTTCTCTCCGTAAACATATGCCAAAATAATAGTAAGTGAATCAAACCATAAACAACCGTTAACTGTATTTGCAAATCCTCTACTAACATTGACATAATAGCAAAGAAAACAAAAAGGACAATAGCAGCAACAGCATAAGAAATCATATATAAATACTGATAACGATTTTTCAACGCATACCATAATAAGCTAAGTGTTAGTATCGTCTCATATCCAAAGAAAATATAAGGATTAGGAGTCGTACTATTTAATAAGAATGGCACGAAGAACGCTCCTACGGCTACGAATATAGTAAGATATTCCGATTGATACCTCTTCGCTACATAAATACCTAAAATGACCCATGCAATATTACATACAAACGCAACACTTGCTGGAATAAATCCATATAAATAATGCGCCGCAAATGTCGTTAAAACTATACCCGTAATACTTCCTCCTGCTAATACTAAACCCAACGCTTGCCGCTCTCGTTTAATTTGAATATCACCTATATAATAAAAACCGATTGATAGGACAATACCAAACACAATTCGTATTACAGGTGTTAATAATCCAGCATCTACCCCTGCTTTAAATAACCAGATTACTCCAAGTAACATAATGCCGACAAATATACGTGGCAACCAAGTTTGGCAAAACTTAATAATATTAAATGGTTCTGGTTTAAATGCAGATATATCTACTTGTTTTACCTCACGTTCTTGCACGGGCTCCTTTATTGTAACTACTTCTTCTTTTTGCTTTTCCTCCATTACCGTTTCAATATATTCTTTCTTTTCTTTACTAACATGTTGCTGAGCATTTTCTACTTCTATTTCTCTTTGTTTTGCTTTCAATTCAAAAAGCGCTTCTTGAATTGTTTCAATTGCCGTTTCGAGCGCTTCTATTTTCTTATTTAAATCCTCCTTCATACGCTCCCCCCTCACCATTCATTCAAAATCTATATATTACCAATTATCTTTATCATACTCTTAGTCTATTCATTTTCAATACTATTTTTCCTAAAAAAAGAAAGGTATCTTCCGAAATAGGAAAACACCTTTTTACTCATTTATTCTTATTTAGAACAACACTAACGATGACACCAATACAAACACCTATAATAGCTGGAACAATCCATCCAACACCTTCTGTATAAAACGGAATGTATTTCAATATTGACGTCCACTGATTCATCATTACATTTTTATTGAAAATATCGATTGCACTAAATACCGCTACAATCCCAACAGCTACTGCATATACGTATGCATACTTTCCAATATATTTATGGAATAACCCTAGAATAATGAGTGTTAATGCAACTGGATAAATAAATCCAAGAATCGGTACTGATACTTTTAAAATTTGTGTTAATCCTAAATTAGCTAAAATCATACTAGCAAAACTTAATATAAATGCCCAAACTTTATACGCTACTTTCGGAAATGCACTTGCGAAAAATTGACTACAAGATGTAACAAGCCCGATTGAAACGCATAAACAAGCGATCGTAAAAATAAGACCTAATAAAACGACTCCGCCTTGTCCAAATAATGTAGTCATAACTTGCGCTAACACGTTCGCCCCATTATCAAATGTACCTAACGAACCGCTAATTGAACCAACATATCCAAGTATGACATAAATAATAGATAATAATAGTCCTGCACCAATTCCAGCAATACTCATATATTTCGCTAAACCTTTATCATCTTCAACACCTTTTGCACGAAGAGCATTTGCAATAACAATCCCAAAAATTAAAGCGGCTAGCGCATCCATTGTTAAATATCCATCTAAAAAGCCTTGGAACATAGGAGCTTGTCCATAGTTTCCAGCAGCCTCTTTCACACTGCCTACTGATGTAAACATACTCTTTATAAAAATAAGGGCAATCATCCCTAATAATAACGGTGTTAAAACTTTTCCGAACAACCCCATTAATTTAGACGGTGATAAACTTAACCAGTACACAATACTAAAGAAAATAACCGTGTAACATAATAAAACTACACTTCCCGATTCTGTGAAGAACTGACCTGGTCCCATTTCAAAAGCTAAACTTCCTGCACGTGGTATACCAAGACCTGGTCCAATAAATAAATACACGATACATGGGAAAATAATGGCGAATGAAGAATGAACCCTCCCCGCTAACGTTTGAAAGCTTCCCGCTTTCGCAATAGCGATAACACCCAATATAGGAAGACCTGTTGCTGATATAATAAATCCTATTAATGAAATCCACACATGTTCTCCTGCTTCATACCCAAGGAAAGGTGGGAATATAAGATTCCCCGCTCCAAAGAACATCGAGAATAACATAAGGCTAATCAGTAAAATTTCTTTTTTCTGTAACAATTTCATTTGTTTCTCCTTCTTTAATTTCATCTTTTATGAAATCAATTTCACATATAAAAAAGTGCAATAATTCGCTTCCTAACAAAGAAAACATAGTCCATAGTCTAACATAAAAGAAACACCCATTCTATAGCTATCCCTCTTTTCCAATTTCTTCTGAAAAATCAACCTTTATTGACTTATAATAGTTAATAAGGTAAAATATTAAATGTACAAAATTATTAACTTTGTTTTTGTTTGTGTCAGGAGGAAAATAACATGGAATCAGCGATACAACTAGAAAGAGAACAACAAAGAAAAAAGAAACATCCTCCAGGTTTATACTTACTCTTCTTTACAGAAATGTGGGAAAGATTTAGTTACTATGGATTACGAGGATTATTAACATTATATTTAACGACAGCTTTAGTAAGCGGTGGTCTTGGGTTTAGTCCTGCGTGGGCACTATCCATTTACGGATTTTACACTGGAGCCTGTTATTTCACACCAATGATTGGTGGATACTTAACAGACCGGTTCCTAGGTAGACGAAAAGCGATCACAATTGGTGGTATAACAATGGCAATTGGTAACCTTACACTATTTGCCATGCAAAACCAAGCCGGCCTATACCTCGGATTAGCGCTTATTATTATCGGTAACGGATTCTTCAAACCGAACATCTCTACACTGGTTGGGGAATTATACGAAGAGAACGATCCAAAACGTGATAGTGCATTTACCATTTTCTATATGGGTATTAACGTCGGATCATTTTTAGCTCCACTCGTTTGTGGTTTTTTATCAGAAAATTTATTCAAAACAACAGTTGATGGCGTTGTACATTACGGATTCCGTTACGGTTTCTTAGCCGCTTCAATTGGAATGATCATTGGACAAATTTTATTTACAACATTATCAAATCGCTTCCTTGGTGATATCGGTAAAAAACCAACTCGTGATTTGCAAACAACAGATGGACAACCATCAGTAGGAGATACACCGTTAACAAAAAAAGAAAAACAACGTACCGCAGTTATCGTCATTTTAACATGCTTCGTTGTCTTCTTCTGGGCTGGCTTTGAACAAGCTGGTAGCTCATTAACATTATATACAAACAAATTTGTAGACCGCTCTGTGTTCGGATGGGAAGTTCCAACATCTTGGTTCCAATCGGTCAATCCATTATTTATTATTTTACTTGCTCCAGTCATTTCAGCATTATGGGCAAAACTTGCAACTCGCAAGCGCGGGGATTTAAAAATCCCAACTAAAATGGGACTTGGTATGATCTTGCTTGGTATCGGTTATATCATTCTCGTTATCGCTACATTAAAAACAGGTAGTGATGAACATAACATTACAGAAAAAGCAAACTTACTATTTATCGTCTTTACGTATCTTTTCCATACGTTAGGTGAGCTATTCTTATCACCTGTTGGACTATCAATGGTTAGTGCACTTGCCCCAGTAAAACTTGCTTCTTTATTAATGGGAGTATGGTTAGCAAGCTCAGGAATTGCTAACATTTTAGGCGGACAACTTGCAAGCTTCACAACTTCACTTGGATATGCTGAAGTATTTACAGTAATCGGAGCTGTAGCAATTGTATTAGGTTGTGTTTTATTACTAATTTCTAAGAGATTAGTGAAATGGATGGATTAAAAAAAGATGAGGGATTCCCCTCATCTTTTTTATTTCTTCGCCTTCGTTCCTACTAAATCACCAGCAACAACGTAACGTTTAGAATTATCTTTCACAGATACACATGTAATAAGCGTTATCTCATCTTTCCCATGATCCTCTACAACTTCCCACTTATCAGGAGTTACTTCAGATACACCAGTAACCGCATATTCATATTCATTTTCATTATCATACAAATAAATTTTGTCGCCTTTTTTTAAAGAGGCTACATCACTAAATAAAACACCTTTTTTAGACATGTTATGTCCTGCTAATGCATAGTTCCCTTTTCCCATTACTTGATTTTCTTTTACTGTTGCTGCACCTGATAATAGGTTTTTCTCAGTAGAAGATTTTAAAACAGGAAGTTCTAATGAAACACTCGGGATCGAAATACGACCAATTACTTGTTTCTTATCTAATGATGCAGTCGCTACTTCTGCCAAGTCTGGTTGATCAATTTTCGAAGCATCTACAAATTCCGTCTCATGTTTTTCATAATCCATTTTTTGAACAGCCTGTACATTTTCAGTCTGTTTCTTTTCAGCCTGATATCCATCATAAAATGGCTTTCCGATTAACACACCACCTACAACAAATAGAAGGATTGCTACTATACTATAAATTCTTTGCTTATTCATATACAATTCCTTTCCCTTACAAAATCTTACTCTATATAAAATGATAAGATAATATTGCTATATGTACAAGTATAAGCTAAAAAGAAACCTTCTTGCCGATGCAAGAAGGTTTCTTTTTAAGCTAATTTATTTCTGTATAGTGATACGTGGAATACTGTCATTTGAATAAAGAAAATAGAAAATATAATATACAATGGGTATCCAGGAAGATATTCATTAATAATAGGCGAAAAAGTTAAAAATCCAACTGCACAAGGTAACACAAACCATAACGATACAAATGTTGTTCGACAAGCTTTATCTGTAATCGCTTTTTCACGTTCATCTTCTAGTGGAAACAATAATGGATACATCCAAAAAGATAAATTCTTGTATTTTTTCTTTTGAATTCTATAAAAAATTGTAACTATAATAGCTCCAATAAATAATAAAATGAATGGTACTCCATTAAACCATATTTCAAAAGGGAATTTCTCATTTTTAATTATATCTGCTAACTCTGTAATAACACTATAAAATTCAACAAATGTCCAGCATGCTAAAGCCGTATAAAGCACGTTTACGATATAAGAAAAAACAATCCTACTCATCCTCTTTCCCCTCCTTATTTAAAACAAACACATCTTCCATCTTTAACTCGAATACATCACAAATCGTAAGTGCTAATAACAATGAAGGAACATAATCACCTTTTTCAATTGCAGCAATTGTTTGTCTCGTCACTCCAACCTTTTCTGCTAATACACTTTGCGAAAAATTAAATCGAGCTCTTAATTCCTTCACTCTATTTAAAATGGACAAATTTACCACCTCTCAATTTCATTGTATGCTTTCCTTAACAAAATGTAAACTCAACTTAACATTATTTTCACAAAAAATCCAACTTTACGTTTTGTAAAGTTGGATTACGTTTTAGTTTAAAATTGTAACTTTAACATTTTTTCTGCCCCAATTACTAGACGAAGCTTTATCCGGCATTAAAACATCGATTTTGTGACCTTTAATCGCGCCACCAGTATCTGCTGCAATTGCAATTCCATAGCCTTCAACATTTACAGTAGATCCTAATGGAATAACAGATGGATCCACCGCAATTAATTTCATTCCTGGGTTTGCAGTTAAATTATAGCCTCCCCATGCAGAATATACTTGTTGACCTGCTGCATAACCATTTTCAGCTGGGTCTGCTGTATAAGCTGTTGCATGTACATAAAGTTCTTTTCCACCAGCAGTTGGCTTAGAAGGTTGTGCAGGTTCTACCTTCGAATTATTATTAGCAACAGGTTCGGCTGGTTTACTAGCTGGTTTACTAGCTTGTTCTTGCTTTTTCTTTTCAGCAACTTCCGCCTGTGCCTTAGCTAAAGCTTCTTGCTCAGCCTTTGCAGCTGCTTCTGCTTTCGCACGCTCTTCTGCTGCAATTCTTGCTGCTTCTTGCTCACGAGCAATTGTTTCTTGCACTGCCTTCATATTTGACTCAATTTTAGCTTTCTCTTCTGCTGCTAAATTAAGTTGGCTTGCAACCTGATTATATTTATCTTGAACTGTTTGTAAGTTAGCTTGACGCTTTTTCAAGTTATCTTGCAACTCAGCTTGTGCTTTTGCTAATTTTTGTTTGTCTACTACTAAAGATGCTTCTTTTTCATCAATTGTTTTCTTATCTTCTTCAATTTGACGAAGATCTTGTTCTTGTAGACGTAAAATTTCTTTATCAGCTTCTAGAATAGTAGAAACTGCGTTCATACGTTGTAAGAAATCTGCAAAGTTTTTTGACTCTACTACAACTTCTACTACTAAACTCGTATTTGAACTGTTTTGAACAGAAACCATACGTTTTCTCATAATATCCTTACGAGCAAGGACTTTATCCTCTAAAACGACAATTTCATTCTTTTTTTGCTCAATCTGCTTATGTGTTTCATCGATTTTACGTTGAATAGCAGCTTGATCCTCTTTATTTTTTGCAATTGTATTATTTAAATTATGTAGTTCGTTTTCGATACCTTTAATTTCTTTATTAACAGCTTGCTTCTCTTGCTCTTTCTTTTGCATTTCTGCATCGTTTTGCTGCAATTGCTGTTGCATGTTGTTAAGTTTCTCGTCGTTTGACTCTGCTTTAACAGCGACTGTACTAGAAAGACCTATAATTCCTGCTAATACTAGACTACTGATTCGCTTAAAATAGTTCATAATCCGACTCCCTTCTTATACAGTTATACATGATTTATTTTACAGTTTGTTTACAATACCATTAAATACAGTTTATTTTTCATGACAAAAAAAAGGGAATTATGCATAAAATGTAATAGATTCTTAAATATTTAACAATTCCTATATTTAAAAATTATAAAAGATGCTAAAATCCAAATATAGAGAAAATATAACTTCTAAAGGCGGTTGAAATAAATATATGTTTACTCAAAAGAAATCACTCCAACATAAAATTGATCAATTAGAAAGTCGTATACAAGAACTAGAAGCAGAATTAAAACAAAAGGATATCGAACAACAAGAGACTATTTCTTCTATCCACGATCGTGTACAAAGCGTTGTTCAAGAACATAAACTTGTAAATAGCCAGCACCATACACTTCAAAATTTAGTTCAACAATTAAACTTATGTTTCGAAAATGTTTCAACGCGCACGACACATTCCAATGAATTGAATAACGAAATGTTACAAAAAGAACAAAGCTTAATTCAATCTATTGAAGAAATTATTGACTGTTCTAATGAAGGTAAAGAATCTGTTCACCGTTTACTTATTGTAATTAACAAATTAGGTGAACAATCTCAGCGTACGTCTAACAGTATGAATCATTTAAGTGAACGTTCAAAAGAAATCGAGCAAATTGTAGAAGTCATTCAAAACATTGCAGCACAAACAAATTTACTTGCTTTAAATGCGAGTATTGAAGCTGCTCGTGCTGGAGAGCACGGTAAAGGATTCGCTGTCGTTGCTAATGAAGTAAGAAAACTAGCAGAAAGTACAGCGGAAAGTACAAAAAACATAGGCAACTTAACGAAAAAAATTCAAGAAGAAATTGAAAAAGCATACGATAACACAAAAGATAATTTACATTTAGTCGATGAAGGTGTAGAAATGAGTGCCGATACAAACGCTAGAATCGAAAATATTTTAATTATGATTCAAACGTTACAAAACGGTGCTACCAATGTTATTAAAGCTATCGAAAACCAAAAATCTTGTAATGATGATATATTACGTGAATTCGCTAATACACAACAAATGTTCCAAAAGTTAAATACTACTATTATGAATCACATTCATGATGCTGAGAAAGTCGATGTTCAATTAACGGAAAGTCTTGAAGAAACAGTAGTTTCTCATTAATAATAAAAATCCCTTATACTTTTATAAGGGATTTTTATTATATTTGGAATATTTATTTCTTCTCAATATTCATCCGTATCTTTGTTATAATGGACAAGTTGTTTCTTTCGACTAATAAACAAGGAGGTTATTATGGAACAATTTCACTACATTTTAAAATATTTAATTCTCGGTCTGTTCCAAGGGCTAACAGAACCAATTCCGATTTCTTCAAGTGGTCACCTCGTTTTAGCACAACATTTGCTAGGACTAAAAATAGAAGGGTTCAGCTTCGAACTACTTGTTAATTCAGCTTCATTATTAGCTGTATTACTTATTTATAGAAATGATTTAATTCGTCTAACGAAGAATGGTCTATCTTATATCTTTACAAGAGCAGAGGACGCAAAATCAGATTTCTTCTTTATAATTTACCTTGTTATTGCGACCATTCCAGCAGGTGTTATCGGTGTTTTATTTAAAGATTACATCGACCAGTACTTAAAAGGTGTGAAAATGGTTGGGATTTCCCTTCTTATTACTGCTGTCGGCCTTTGGATTATTAGAAACTTACGTGGACGTAAAAATGATGGCGATCTTTCTATGAAAGATGCAATTATTGTCGGATTAGCACAAGCTTGCGCATTAATTCCTGGAATAAGCCGATCAGGTGCAACAATCGTCGCAGCGATGTTACTTGGTATGAAGCAAGAAACAGCTCTTCGTTTCTCATTCTTACTATATATCCCTGTTAGCTTAGGTGGTTTATTACTAAGTATTACAGACATTGCAAAAGATCCAAATCTAGACACATTATTCGTGCCATATATCGTTGCGTTTATCGCAACATTTATCATGACGTACATTTCATTAAAATGGTTTATGAACATTATGGCAAAAGGAAATTTAAAATATTTCTCTTTCTATTGTATTATCGTAGGTGTACTTACTCTTATTTTCTTATAAAGTGAAACTTACAAAGCGAAAAACGAGTCATTCTATTAAACTAGGATGACTCGCTTTTTTATATCTTTATAATGATAAAGCCCCTCTTTCTGTACAGTAAGAGGGGTCCCTTTTATGCGTATACTTTCTTTTCTTGACAATACAAACGAATAACATGTTTATTTTGTTGAAATACATCATGCGTTAGGCGGATAATAATAAAATTTCGTTTTGTTTGATCATCATGAACAAAAATCTGTTCTCCCTCCTGAAAACGCCATGCACTTTCAAAAGTTGTAATATGATCCCCACTTACAGAAAAAAGCTCATATCGCATATCTTGTACCCTCTCTCAACTTATAATAATCACTATATCCTTATATTAAATTTATTATAACTTAATCCCGTTTAAATTTGAAATTTTTTCTATTTCGAAATATTTTAATTTTGTTTTCAGGTTCTTTTAACGTTATAATGATAAACGAATTTTCATTGAAAGGAGCTTCATTTTGACTGCATATTTATTTCCAATAAAAACAGCATTTATTTTATTTCCTATTTTAGCAATGTTTCTATTAATCCCTTTTTTAATATTTAATTATCGTAAATACGGTTATTTAAATAAATGGCGTTCATTTATTTTATATTCATTATTACTTTACTTATTAAATGCCTATTTTCTTGTGATTTTGCCATTACCACAAACGTATGATACTTGTAGCCTACAACCGGCTAATACGCAACATTTGCAACTCTCGCCATTTTATTTCATACAAGAGATTAGTAATCATACCTCGGCGATTTTAACGAAGCCAGCTACGTACTTCTATTTATTAAAGGAATCTGCGTTTTTACAAGTCGCTTTTAACGTTTTACTAACCGTTCCGTTCGGTATGTACTTACGTTATTATTTCCGACGTAGCTTCTTACAAACAGTGTGTATTTCTTTTTGTCTTTCACTATTCTTTGAATTAACACAAGTAACTGGATTATATGGTATTTATAATTGTGCATACCGCTTATTTGATATTGACGATCTGTTTTTAAACACGCTAGGCGGCGTAATTGGTTTTATCATTGCACCAATCTTTACGTACTTCCTTCCGAAAACAAGCGAATTAGATATTCATATTGATTTAGAAACGAAACCAGTCGGATTCATTCGTCGTCTCATCGCTATGCAAATTGATTGGATTTTCTTATCTATCGTTGTACCTTTCATTAAAAATAAAGGAAATTCACTATTTATCGCTAACATCCAATCTTATACAAATGTATACGAACTCCTTTTCATTACATGTTCAATCTTAATTTACTTTATTATCATTCCATACTTTACGAATGGAAGAACAATAGGAAAAGCGTTGCTTCGGATTTACATTAAAGGACAAGCTGAGCGTATTACACTAAAAGAATTATTCATTCGTTACGGGATATTCTATTTCATTTTAGGCGGAATCAATTATATTCTTTCGAGTAGCTCTATCTTAAATCATACAGAGCCTTTAGTATTACTAGTTATACTATTATTCCAATTTGTAATTAACGGTCTATTTATTATTCATGTTTTATTACATGTATTTAGTCGTGATAAGTTACTATTTTACGAGCGCATTAGTCAAACAAGAAATGCGATTATACTAAAAAAAGCTGACAAGTAATACTTTGTCAGCTTTTTTTCATAATCGTAAATAATTTTTCTGTGTAAGGGTTTGAAAACATTTCTGCTTCATCTAGTAACTTTCTCGCCTTTAGAAACGAATGCATTTCTGGATATATATTTTGTAATTTTTCGTACGTTAACGTATGCATTTTCCCCCAATGCGGGCGCCCTTCATACTTTAGAAAAATTTTCTCCACCTCACCAAAATAAGCAGCATACTTCATACCTTTATACATATGAACGGCAATATACGCTGAATCCCTTCCGTACGCTGGACTGAGCCATATATCATCCCTTTTCACATAACGGCATTCAATTGGGAAGTGCACTTTATACTTTTTCTTTTCAATAAGGTTTGAAATATCTTCTACAACAGCCCGCATATACTTTGAAGGAACACTATACTCCATTTCATAAAATGGAACCGCACGCGATGTAGCAAATACTTCATAACTCGGACCAATTATTTTTGTATTCGGTACAGCTTTAGCCGATAATCGACTTACACCTTTACTTATAGAAGGAAACCATTTACATCCTTTAGATAACAAAGAGAACATCTTATTTTCAAGCAACTCTACCTTTAGTTTATGCCATTTCAAGTCACTTTTTTTACCCGTTGTTTCATTTGTAAATTTCACTTGTACTTCATCTGAATAAGGAAAAACAAAAAATTCAAAATGGCGATTCTTCTTATATTCTTCTAGCTTGTTCATTACAGTAGATAATGACTGTTTTTCACTTTTATAAACGAGTGAATAGGCTGGAATAACCTTCAATTTTATTTTTACAATGATACCTAACATTCCTAGCGACAACTGAAAGGCTCTCCAATATTCCACATTCTCAGTTTCCGAACAAACTATACTCTCGCCTGTAGATAAAACTGCGGTAATCTCTATAACTTGTGTTGATAAACTTCCAAAGGTAATACCCGTTCCATGAGTCCCTGTACTAATCGCTCCTGCAATCGATTGCGAATCAATATCCCCTAAATTTTCTTGTGCATAACCTTTTTCTTCAAGTAACTTCCCTAAATCATGTAGCTTTGTTCCTGCCCATACTTCGGCAACCATCTTCTCTGCATCCATATCCAAAATACCTTTCAATTCATCTAAAGAAACTAAAATTTCTTCCGTTTGCACAAGAGGTGTAAACGAGTGTCCTGAACCGACAACACGAATTTTCTTCCCTTTTTTTCGAGCAAGCCCTACAACTTCTACTACATCTTGTATACTTTCTGGATACATCGTATAATGCGGCGTTCCTTCTACATTCCCTGTCCAATTTCTCCATTTTTGTCCCTTTATAGAAAGCATTGGCCATCCCCCCGATATGTTGAATACTCCCCAACAATCTCTCCTTCTTTCACACGATATAAAAAAGGAAAACGCTCACATAACTCTCCAGCTTTACTATGGCGAAACAAGATAGAATCTCCTATCTCTACTCGTTCCTTACCGTTATAAAAAATCGGTGTTTGCACTTCGCCAGCGCCTTCTAAAGCTAATAGTTTGGCACCATTTGGTCTCCAAATCTCAGGTTCTTTATCTTTCCCGATTGCACCTGAGGCAATATATCCACCACCTAAACAAGTGTAAATAAACGGGGCTGGTTTACGCACAACTGGTAAAGCAAATCCGACAGCTGGATGAAATTGCACCTCTTTATAATAATCGAACAGCTTCGGGGCATAAAAAGCAGAACCTATTGTAATCTCTGAAATTGAATTATCTTGCTCAGTTGTTTTTATACTTCCTGTGCCTCCCCCATTTACAAACCTTAGTTCAATACCTAGGTTTTGTATTTCTTTTACGATATGTCCTCTTCTTTCTTTAACTTCTAACACTGACTTCTTCTTTAAATACGAAATTACTTTACTTTTCACTCTTTGATTCGGTATGTGATCTCCTACCCCAGCAATTTGAGCTTCATATCCCATTACACCATCTAGTATTAAAAATGATGATTCTTTTACCCTTTTTATTATTTTCAAAGCACCTTGCACATCTTTTACCGGTGATCTGTTTACCCCAAAATGAAATTGAAAAAAACGACTACTCATATCAATATCCAAACAAACACGAAAACACCCTTTAGACTCCTCAGCAATTTTTTCTAAATAAACAATATGGTCTTCACAATCCACCATACAAGTTATAATGGGGCCTTGCTTTGTTAGCAAACTTATTTCATGTAAAGCCCTTTTATCATAAGCAGGATATCCGAGCAATAAATCATTGAATCCTTGTTCAATTAAAAACAAAGCCTCTCTAGGTGAAAAACACATAATACCTTGAAATCGATCATTTGTAGCTAAAATCTTTTGCATAACCGGAACAGAACGTAGCGATTTACTCGCTATACGAATCTTCTTGTTTCCACTTAATTCCATAACCGATTGAATATTTTTATCTAAAGCTACTTCATCCAAAAATGCACACGGTAATGGAACTTCTTTAAAAATTCCTCGATCCACATTTTTCTCTCCTCTTTTCAATATGTCTTATACATATTGGAAAGAAAGTTGAAATTTCCTCTACAAAATAAAAAAGTTTCTTCCTATTAAGAAGAAACTTTTTTAGGACTATTTCATAGAAATAGTTGCCTCTACTGGATAATGATCAGAGTAATCATTATATGTATATTTTTTAAGCCATGATGTAACAGTCCACTGTGGAGATTTCGGTTGTAATACTTTATTCTCTATAAATGACGGATTCGCATGGTCCTTACTTGCAATAATATAATCTAAATACTCGGCAGGACTATCAGGGAAATTATATTTTGCTATACTGTTTGTCGTCGCATCCCAAGTTGCTGTATGTCCCGTATAAGATGGAATAGAAGCGTGTAATGTTTTAAACATGGATGCGTACTCTGAGTCACTATTGTTCTCTGCATTTATTTTATTCACGTTCATATCACCACCAAATAGGACGTACTCGTCATTTGGTATATTCTTATTTTTAATAAAGTCTTGAATTTCTTTTAACTGATTTGTACGTACAGATGCAGGTGAAGTTTTTCCGCACATACTATCTTCAGCCTGCAAATGCGTCCCGATTACATGAACGAAACGATCATTCTTCTTAATTTTTGTGTATACAAATCCTTTATTCGATAAATTATCTGGCCCGCATCCTTTTGCAAATACATATTGAATCTTTTCAACAATCGGCCATTTACTCACGATTGCAACGCCCCCATCTTCAGGAGTTGAAGATGAATAGCTACCTAACGTTTTATCCCATTCATTTCCGTTACTACGACCTAATACCGCTGTTTGATTTGGATATTCTTTCTTCAAATTCCCTAACAAACGATTTGATGCGCTATTATCAAACACTTCATTTAATATAACAACGTCTTGATTCTTTATATAATCTGCCGCCCCAATTAAATCAGCACGCTCACTTTGTCCCCAGTTCGGATATAAATTTGTTGATAGCATATACACGTTATGCGTCATCACTTTCAAAGTATTATTTTGATTTGTAGACGTTTCTGCTTGAGCTGAAGATCCTCCGTATAAAACTCCTAAACCAATCCCAAAGCTAAGTACACCTTTTAGTAATTTTCCTTTCACGCTTCATACCTCCATGTATTAGTTATAAAAAGGCCAAATACTCTATTGTGAGATTTGACCTTTTTTTTAATACTTAACGATCTCCGTACGTATCAAACCAAAGCTGAATGTATCCGGCAGTAACACGTTGTGCATCCATTAATCGCTTACCTGTCATTGGTGTAACTTCAGCGCGCCATTTATCTGCATATTCTTGTGATACAGCTGCTTTTACGAACCAATCTTTCGTATTATCATTTACAATGCCAGCGTAATCTTGTTTCGCTGCTACTGCCGCTCCGTGAATCCACTCTTCTGGATTTGTACCTTTCCAGTTCCAATATCCATTTCCATCCGTTACTTTATAATTATCTTTTATCGTATCTACAAAGTTTTCATATTTAGAATGGAATCCTTGTGGGTACGAAAGATTTGTAAAGTTTGCCGCATGCATCGGTTGGTTTACATCTCCTAAATAATGAAGAGATAATCCTAAATAGAAGAATGCTTGTTTCATATCTTTATTTTTATATGATTCACCAGCTAATTTAAAATATTTAGCGCCAGTTTCTTTTGCCTGCTTTGCAAATGGAATATATGTTTTTCCATTGTCTGGATCATAGAAATGTGAAGCAAATGTGCTATTATCATAATAAGGATTTTCATAGTCAGCAGCATAAATACCATTTTCTAATTCCGTACGCCATTCATTTAATTGTGCAACTCGATCTTGTTTTACAAGTGTTGTATTGCGAGACATAATATCAATAGCGCGGTTTACAATCCATAAATGAGAGTTTACGCCTTCTTTATGTTTATCTTCAGCAGACCAGCGATGAACTATTTTTATTTTACTTCCCCCATCGTTTTCATGAGCAAATGCAACACTTTGTAACGGCGCTACTAATGTAATAGCTGCTGCTAAAGCAAGTACTTTCTTTTTCATCTGAAATCCTCCATTTTATAATTGAATTATTGTAAACTTTTTGTTAGGATCCTATGATATCGTCCGGTTAACCTATGACTAGAATATCCCACCTTTCATGAAATTTCTATCAATAAATTAAAATATGCAAATGTTAATATCATTATAACTTTATACATAGTGAATATAATGAATGAATGCACTTATATTGTAGTAAAGTATTGTTAAGCTACTACGAATGATTGTCTAAACTAATGTAAAAAAAGAGTAAAGCATCCACATGCTTTACTCTTTTTTTCTATTCGATAATATACTTGGTAGTTGTACATTAACTGCCAACTTATGAATAAATCCAAACACTAATCCAATCCCAATAAATATGTATAAGATTGTAAATATCTTTCCGAAATCAGTTTGCGGACTAAAATTCCCATCACCGACAGTCGTCAACGTGACCACACTAAAATATAAAGCGTCAAGAGGACGTAACCCTTCAACTGTACTATAAAAAATCGTACCAGATGTTAATGTTAAAAATGTTAATACGAATAACACTTGAAATTCTTTATCTTTCCACGCTCGTAAACAAGCTTTTAGCATTCGTTTCAATGTCAACATAAATGAAAGCATTAGACTTCCCCTTCCAAACAAAATACCTGTAGTTAAAGGAAAGTCTATCACCTTTCTGTATAGAAAAAAAGGAGCCCTCTTCTATTTCTAGAAAAGAGCTACTTTTTACTATTCTCTATTATTTAGGTGAAACAAGAATTTTCACTTGTGTTTTATCTTTTACAAGTGCTTCAAATCCTTCTTCAACAACTTGATCCACTGTGATTTTTTTCGTAATTAATTTCTCTGCTTGAATTTGGCCAGAGCTAATTAATTTAATAACAGCTGGGAAGATATGACGGTATCCAAGAATACCGATAACTTCTTTTTCTTTTAGTACAAGGTTGTTTGGCGTAATTGTCGCATCTTTTTCCCACACACTAACAATTACAGTTTGTCCTTCAAAGCTTGTACTTTCAATCGCTTGACGAAGTACTACTTCGACACCTGTTACTTCAAAGCTCACATTTACACCTAAACCATTTGTTAAGTTACGAATTTCTGCTAGTACATCTTGAGTAGCTGGATTTAATACATAATCCGCACCTGCTAATTTTGCTAACTCTTGACGTTCTTTAGAAAGTTCTACTGCAATAACAGGAGTTGCTCCTGCTGCTTTAGCTGCTTGAATGACAAGAAGTCCAATTGGACCACAACCAAATACTGCTACAGCTTCCCCTTCTTTTAATTTACTTTGACGTACTGCATGAACTGCTACCGCTGCTGGTTCTACAAGTGCACCTTGTTCATACGTCATTTCATCAGGAATATGGTGGACCATATCTTCTGGTACTACTGTATATTCAGAGAAACCGCCGCCGTCTCCGCCAAGACCGTGGAAAACAAGTTGTTCACAAACATTGTAATGTCCATGTTTACAAGCTTCACATTTACCACAAGAATAAATTGGTTCTACAACGACGCGATCTCCCACTTTATGAGAAGTAACGCCTTCACCGATTTCAACTACCTCACCACTAAACTCATGACCTAAAATAACCGGTGCTTTTACGTGTGTTAATGGGTGCTCTTCTGTTGGAATAAAAATAGGTCCTGCTAAATATTCATGCAAGTCTGTTCCGCAGATACCACACCATTTCACTTTAATCTTAACTGCTCCTGGTCTTACAGTTGGTTCTGGTACTTCTTCTACTCGTACATCGCGTTGATTATGCCAAAGTAATGCTTTCATTTTATACATCCCTCTCTACGTATATACTTAACCTGGTGAAGTTTACAAATCTATTATAATACTTCTATCCAGATATTTCAAAAAAACAATCTCATTCCCACTAAATTTTAACAAATAACGTTCAATATTTTGTCACTTTGTACTTTTTTCCACATCTGTTAATGCTAATTTCATTGCGGTTGAAATTAGCATTATGCCATAATAGCATAGGAGAGGTGAATATCGCTTGAAATATTTTATTTACTTTATTGTTATCGTAGCGTTTCTAGATACATTTTCACAATTACCTATTATGAGTACGTTCGCTCAAAGTCTTGGAGGATCTCCTCTTATTATTGGGCTAGTTGTCGGTATGTACTCATTCGCTAATATGATCGGTAATATTATTGCTGGCGCTGCTGTCGATAAATTTGGTGCAAAAAAAATACTTTATATAAGCATGGGACTTACGAGTTTCATAGTCTTGTTATACACCGTTGTTCAAAGTGGTGAACAACTATTAGTTGTGCGCTTTATGCACGGCTTTAGTGACGGATTTTTAATTCCTGCTGCCTTTACGTTTTTATCAAAACAAACAAATTCAGCAAGACAAGGTAAGGCAATGGCCCTATCTGGTGCTGCTGTTGGAACAGCGGCAATTGTAGGACCGGCTTTCAGTGGAATTATGAAAGCAACTGCTGGTATAGAGTGGGTGTTCATTACCATTTCTATTTTAATGGTCCTTGGTACAATCGTATCTCTATTCTTCTTACCAAATAACGTATCAAGAAAAGATACTTCAAGAACACAAATGATGAACAAAAAGGATATGATTGAACTATTGAAATCAGAACCGTTATTGCAAGCATATATTGGTGCCTTCACGCTAATGTTTTCACAAGGAATTGTCACTTATATGCTACCAGTGAAAGTTGAGGCATTAGCACTTAAAGCATCTACAACAGGCATGATGTTAAGTGTATTCGGCATTACCGCTATCCTCTTCTTCTTGCTGCCAACAAACCGTATTTACGATCGATTTAATCGTTCAAAACTCATGCTAATTGGGATTGCAGTAATGGCATTCGCGTTATCTTTACTTGGATTATTCGCAACAAAAGGTATGCTCTTTATCGTTATGATGATTTATGGCATTGGATTCGCTATCCTTTTCCCATCGATAAATGCATTACTTGTTGAAAATACGACAGATGATAAGCGCGGAAAAGCATTCGGATTGTTTTATGCTTTCTTCTCATTAGGAGTTGTTGCTGGATCCTTTACAGTTGGTGCAATCGGGGCATCCCCTAGCGTCAGCTTCGTTATCGGAACTGCATTCTTATTAACATTCGCTGGAATGATTTATGTAAGAAGCAAAATAAAAAGTAAAGCAAACAGCAAAGTAAAAAAGACAATGATGGGTTAATTCCATCATTGTCTTTTTTTGCCTAATATATTACTTTTGTGTCTAACCAAATAACAATGTAAATAAATTGAACTGTAAAGGCAACACTGCAGTTCTTCTTTTACAAAAAAAGTGTATAAATACCAACGATACTTCGACAATTTCCTCGGAAATATTTCCTTTCCCCACATAATTTGATACACTACATATGGACAGACACTTGTATTACATAAGCTAAAATAATAACTTACTGTACAAATTGAAAAGCACACTCTTCATATGAAGAATGTGCTTTTATGTTATTAACGTTTAATCCAAACAGCGCCTGCCGATTTATCCTCTGCCTGTCCAACAACTTGGAATTTAAGTCCAAGGTTTGGAACTTTTCTTCCTGCATCTGCAATTTGTTTGTTACTATATACTTTTGAATCATCAAATGTTGTAACACCTTGTAATCCAGAATAGTTAAACTGTCCACGTGTTAGTGAATTTGCACTCCATGCTGGTGTTTGATCAAATGAAAATGCAGCATCTGCAATTTGCATACCTGTATTACCGTAAGTTGGTCTTCCGTTTAAATTCCCAACAAATGCCTCTGGATGCGAATCCACAACACCAAGGAATCCTTCACCTGGATGCACCCCAACCCAGTTATCTTTGAAGCTATCATCTGCATACCAAACGACAAGACCTGTATTATACACTGGACCTTTTCCTGCTTTTAATCCATTATCTGATCCCGCATAGTTTCTCCACTCTAAGTAGTAATAATGAGCTTTCTTTTCTGTCCCATCAGAAACAACAAAACCATTTAAATTCATTTTAGCCTGTCCTTCTGTATCATCAGAAAATACAACTTGTCCATCAACAGTTACATTTACATTATCCATCGCGAAACCTTTATATGTTACAGCCGGATCTGTAATATAATCGAATTGCAGTTTCACTTTTTTCCCTTTAAATTGACTTAAATCATATGATTTATCCATCCATTTTCCATCTGTTGTATCTTTATCTTCTTGGAATACTTTTTCTCCAAGTCTATCAATTAACGTTTTCGTTCCATCTTCTGTTACTGCATGCACTTCGACAAAATCGCACTCTGCTTCTAACTCATAATTTGCTTTATAATCGAATTTTGCATTTGTTCCTTTTGTTAAATCAAAGAATGGTGTCTCTAGTGTTGTATGCATATCATCTCCTCTTGTACTATAATATGCATGCTTTCCAAACTCCGGTTTAATCGTTTCAACACTCTTACCCGGTAAGTTAACACGTACAACGCCTGGACGATTGGATTTCGTAACACTTTGATCAATATATGTAGGAATTCCTACTCCACGCTTAATTTTATCGTAATCTACTTCTAAAATTTTTGCCCAGTTGCCGCCCATATTCTTTTGTAAGAAGTCTTTATTTTGTGGTGAGAAACTAGTTGGCTCTGTTCCTGCAATTTTCCCTGTCCAACTACCTCCACTCATTAATGACCACGCTTCGACAGGTGAACCAGTTCCAGTATATTTCGTGTCATATTCATCTGGTAAGCCAAGATCATGTCCAAATTCATGCGCAAATACACCTACTGCTCCATCTTCTGGTTCAATTGTATAATCATGTGCCGCTACTTTTCCACCAAAGTAATCTACCTTTGATTTTGTACCTTCAACCGCTACTGGATCTATTGCTAATTTTGAACGATGTGACCAAATTGCATCATCACCTAATTTACCGCCACCAGCTTCTTGACCAACACCAGCATGGATTACCATTAAATGATCAATTACACCATCAGGCTCATTTTGATTTCCATCACCATTTGTATCATATCTATCGAATTGATCAAATTGAGATAAATCTAACCCTTTCTCAGCAGCTGCATGTAAAGCTTCTTTCACTAAATCACGTGCGCCTTTTGGTCCTTTATTATCGTGACCACTACTACCATCAGCACCGTAGTCAGACGCTTTTCCTGGAACAGTTAGCCATTCCGTTACATATCCATCTGTCGTATAACTTCCACCAGACTGCTCTTCATAATATTGTTTAAACGTTTTTACTTTTGAACCATCAAATAATGTGTACGGTTCATTACCAAATAACATTTTTTGATAATGCTCTCTACTAAAGTCATTCGAATACATATACCCTGGTGTTTGATCAATATTATTATGTTTATAATCACTAAATTCAACGAGTAATACTAATACTTTATCAGTTCGAACAGACCCTTTATATGGCGCTTGCTTTGCTTTAGAAGTTGGGACTTGTCCATTCAATTGCTTTTTATTTGGTTCTGGTTTTTGCTCAGGACTAACATTTTTTTCAGGTTTCTTTACTTTCTCCTTTTCCTCCATTTTCTTCTCTTTTACTTTTTTCACGAAATCAGATGCCTCTTTAGCAGTATCCGCTGGAAGAATTTCTTTATTTGCCTGATCGCCTTGTTTCTTTTCAATATACTTTTCTACAGCTTTTTTCGTCTCTTCTTTAGAAGATGCTGGATTAATTGTTCCTCTTTCTTTCAACGCTTCCGCTAAACGATCTTCTTGAATTAAATTGTAATCAATTGGTGTTGTAGATACATTGTCTTTCTCTTTTACTGTCGTTTCTGCGTATGCTAGCGGAGTACTCATTACAGATGTGCATCCGATAATTGCCGCAATTGCTAAAGATGATAACACTTTAAATGGCGCTTTTCTTCTCATTCTATTTCTCTCCTTTTATAAAACTTAAAATTCAGATAAATTAGTGTATTTAAATCGAAATCCCCACTTTCTGCCCTCCCTATATAAAAAGGCATAATTCTATAAACGTTAAGCTTTCTGTTATAGAATCATGCCCCTCCAGTTTTCTGGTCAGAACCTCTACCTTTTTATGTCGAAATATGAAAAATAAAAAGTGATTTGTATATATTAAATAGCTTATATAACAAATTTAAAAGACAATATGCAAAATTGCATGAAAATTCTTTTAAATAAATAAGAACCCTAGTCAATTAAACTAGGATTCTCGATTTTCTATTATTTCTCTTGTGTTTTTTCCCAATCAGCTAAGAATTTCTCAATTCCTTGATCTGTTAATGGGTGCTTCACTAATGAAGCAATTACGTTTGCTGGGATTGTTGCAATATGTGAACCGTTTAATGCTGCCTCTGTTACGTGAACACTGTGACGTACAGATGCTGCAATAATTTCTGTTTCAATGCCGTGAATTGCAAAGATTTCTGCGATTTGGCGGATTAGGTCCATACCGTTATGACCGATATCGTCTAAGCGACCTAAGAATGGTGAAACGTATGTTGCACCAGCACGAGCTGCAAGTAATGCTTGAACTGCTGAGAATACTAATGTAACGTTTGTACGAATTCCTAAATCAGAGAATGCTTTTACTGCTTTTAAACCTTCCGTTGTCATTGGTACTTTTACAACAACGTTTGGAGCAATTTTCGCTAACTCTTTTCCTTCTTCGATCATTTTATCAGCTTCTAAGCTAATTACTTCTGCACTTACAGGTCCTTCTACAACGTTGCAAATTTCACGAATACGCTCGTGGAAATCTACGCCTTCTTTTGCTACAAGTGATGGATTTGTCGTTACTCCAGCTAATACGCCTAATGCATTTGCCTCTTTAATTTCGTTAATGTTTGCTGTATCAATAAAGAATTTCATTTGTTATTCTTCCTTCCTGATTTTCATTTTATATTTATTTGTTTTTCTTAATAAGCTCTAATTCAATCGGAATAGATTTGTCCACTTTTTTACCTTGTGTTATCTCTTTTGCTGTTTGCATCGCCTTCTCCCCGATTAATTCCGGTTTTTGAGCAACTGTTGCAGCCATACGCCCATCGTTAACCGCTTTTACAGCATCTTCTGTTGCATCAAAACCAACAACGACTACATCTGTTTTTCCAGCAGACTTCAATGCTTCAAGTGCCCCTAATGCCATTTCATCGTTATGCGCAAACACGGCTTTAATATCACCATTTGCTTGCAAAATGTTTTCCATAACAGATAATCCTTTTGCTCTATCAAAATCAGCTGCTTGTTTTGCAACTACTTTTAAAGACTTATCCGCTACGTTGTGGAATCCTTTCCCGCGCTCGCGAGCAGCAGAAGAGCCAGGGATTCCTTCTAATTCAGCAACGTTTGCTCCCCCGCCAACTAATTCACGAATGTAATCACTAGCCATTTGACCACCTTCAATATTATTAGAGGCAATGTGAGAAACAACTTTACCTGAATTTGCAACGCGGTCTACAGTAATAACAGGGACATTCGCTGCATTTGCCGCACTTACTGCTGAAGCAACAGCATCTGAATCGGTTGGATTAATAACAACTACATCGACACCTTTTTGAATTAAATCTTCAACATCATTTGTTTGCTTTGCTGCATCATTTTGTGCATCAACAGCAATCAATTCAATGCCGCTTGCTTTCGCTTGCTTTTCTGCTCCTTTTTTCAAAGTCACAAAAAATGGATTGTTTAAAGTTGAAACAGAGAATCCAACTTTAATAGTTTTATTTCGACCTTTATCGCTAGAATCCTTTGCCCATTCTGGTGGTTCCATTGAACAACCAGCAGTAATGACCATAATACATGCAACGAGTATAAGTAACCATTTCTTCATGAACTATCCCTCCATTACGCTTCTTTTCGGCGATCAATTAATACAGCTAGTAAGATTACAAGTCCTTTTACAACTTGTTGGAAGAAAGAAGATACACCTAATAAATTTAAACCGTTATTTAGTACACCGATAATAAGTACACCGATGAATGTACCAACAATCCATCCTCTTCCCCCAGAAAGACTTGTTCCACCTAATACAACTGCTGCAATTGCATCTAATTCGTAAGAAGTACCTGCAGTTGGCTGTGCAGAATCTAGTCGTGATGTTAAGACTATACCTGCAAGCGCTGCCAAAATTCCGGAAAGACCGTAAATCATTACTTTAATTCTCGTAACATTAATACCTGATAATGCTGCTGCTTCTTCATTTCCACCAATTGCAAATGTACGGCGACCAAATGTCGTTTTCTTCAAAATGAAGTACAGTACTGCGAAAGCGATCATCATTGTAACAGCTGGTACCGGAATACCAAGAAAATAACCGCGGCCAAACATTTGGAACATTAAATGATCACCCAGACCAGTGATCGGACGTCCGTCCATATAAACAAGCGTCAACCCACGAAAAATAGTCATTGTTGCTAAAGTTGCAATAAATGGAGCTACTTTTCCCTTCGCTATGATGATACCGTTTACAATTCCCATTACAAGACCAGCTAATAATCCAACTGCCATCGCAAGGAACGGGTCCATGCCACTTGCCATCATTCCAGCAACAAGTGCACTTGATAATGCTAAAATAGAACCTACCGATAAGTCAATACCCCCTGTTAAAATTACAAAGGTCATTCCGAATGCAATAAGCGCATTAATCGATACTTGACGCAGTATATTAAATAAATTTGGAATCTCAATAAATGCCGGATTTAAAGCTGTAATTACGACGATAATTAATACTAAACCGATTAAAGAACCGAGTTGTTGTAATACATTCCCCTTCTTAGCCATCCTTACTCTCCCCCTGTAGCTAGTGCCATAATAGACTCTTGTGATGCCTCATCTTTCTCTAAAATGCCGCCGACCTTTCCTTCATGAATAACAAGAACACGATCACTCATTCCTAAAACTTCTGGAAGCTCAGATGATACCATAATAACGGCATCGCCTTGCTCAGTAAGCTTATTCATAATAGAGTAAATTTCTTTTTTCGCTCCAACATCTACACCTCTTGTTGGCTCATCTAAAATGAGTAACTGCGGGTGGATACCTAGCCATTTTGCAATAACAACCTTTTGCTGATTTCCACCAGAAAGAGATTTCACCGCTTGCTCTCCACTAGCTGCTTTCACATTAAGAAGTTTCATCATATCCGCTGTAAACTGTTGTTCTAGTTCGTTACTTAAGACACTTCCCTTTGAAAGACTTTCTAAATTCGGTAAAGCTAAATTTTCTCGAATTGAGAAATCTAAAACTAACCCTTCAGATTTTCTATCCTCTGTAATAAAAGCTATTCTTTGTCTAATCGCATCTATCGGACTATCAATCTTTACTTCTTGTCCATTTATAAAAATTTGGCCAGAATCTAAAGGTTCGTATCCAAATATCGCTTTCATAATATCTGTACGGCCAGCTCCCATCAAGCCAGCAACACCAAGGATTTCACCTTTTCTTACTTGAAACGAAACATTTTCAAACTTCCCTTTTTTCGTTCCGTTACGCATCTCAAAAATGACATCGCCAATTTGACTATTTCGCTCTGGGTAACGTTCACCAATGCTGCGCCCCACCATCATACTCACTACTTCATCAAATGATGTTTCCGGAATGAGTCTCTTTCCTACGTATTCCCCATCACGTAAAATCGTAATGGCATCACATATTGAAAAAATTTCTTCCATTCGGTGTGAGATATAAACGAACGAAACGCCTTCTTTACGTAATTTATTAATGACAGTAAACAACGTTTCAATTTCACGATCTGTTAATGCAGCTGTAGGTTCATCCATAATAATAACGCTCGCGTTTGTCATTAACGCTTTCGCAATTTCGATAATTTGCTGTTGTCCAACCGATAACTCTCCTGCCAACATAGCGCCTTTTACATGTAACCCTAACTCCGCTAGTTGCTGCTGCGCAATCGCGTTCATTTGACGCGTACGCAAAATACCTGTCTTCCCATACATTAACTCTTTACCGAGAAACATATTTTCAGCTACTGTTAAATTCGATAATATGTTCAATTCTTGATGTATAAATGCAATACCGTACTCTTCTGCTTCTTTCGCATTTTTAAAAGTTCGTTCTTGTCCATCAATCGTGATTGTTCCACCATCTTTTTTGTATACACCTGTTAAAATTTTCATGAGCGTTGATTTGCCCGCTCCATTTTCCCCCATCAATGCATGGACTTCCCCTGTTTCAATCATAAACTGTGCATTCTTCAAAACAGGATTGCCATTGAACGCCTTTGAAATATTTTTCATTTCAATACGCATTCCCATCACTTCCTTTTATTAAAAAATCACGCCTGCATGTAAAATTACATTGGCATAAGGAGTAGCCTCTCCTGTACGAATAATTGCTTTCGATTTCTTCGTGTGCTCTTTAAATTGTTCATGCGATACATATTCAAATGCTGGCTCTATTAATTTCAGCTCGATTTCTTTATTTACTTCCGCATTATTATTAATGACTTCTTCTGCTAACGTTACTTTTTCAATTGCCATATCATTAGCTACCACTTGCAATACGTCTAAAAAGCTAGGTTTTCCAATCTCAACAGCTAAATCAATTCGTTTTACTCCGTCAGGAATTGGTAACCCGCAGTCTGCGATTACAATCGTATCTGTATGTCCAAGTGAAGCAAGGACTGATGCAATCTCACTGTTTAATACACCGTGCTTTTTCATCCGACAATCACCTGCACTTCACGTACTCTATCTCTCGTTGGCATACCGCCCTGTGCTCCAAGTCTCGTTACAGAAAGACCACCAGCAATATTCGCAAAACGAATTGCTTTTTGAAGTGTTTCTCCTTCAGAAAGCGCAACTGCTAATGCACCATTGAATGTATCACCAGCTCCAGTCGTATCTACTACATCAACAGCGATGCTAGGAACATGTACAATCTCCGTACCATTATGGAAACGAACACCTTTAGAACCTTCTGTTATCAATAGTTTATTTGGATATTTAGCCAGTAAACCTTCAATTGGTGACGTGAAATCATCTAATACGATGCGACACTCATGTTCATTTGGTGTAATATAAGTTGCCTTTTCTAAAACATCTTCTGATAACACTTGTGCTGGCGCTGGATTTAACATAACTGGAATATTATGCTCCTCACAAATAGCCAATACATATTTTACTGTTTCAAGTGGGATCTCTAGTTGAAGAACAACCATATCTGCTTTTATAAGAAGATCTTTTGAACGATCTACAACCGACTCATTTACAAGAGCATTCGCCCCTTGCACGACAACAATACTGTTATCCTCTTCTGCTAAAACGATATGAGCAATTCCTGTCGCCGTATCTGTAACCGGTACCACATAGTCGATAAAAACGCGTTCGTTCTCTAAATTGTTCCTAACTACAGTTCCATAATTATCGTTTCCAACCGCTCCAACCATCGCTACATTTGCGCCTAATCTAGCTGCAGCAACTGCTTGGTTGGCTCCTTTCCCTCCTGGGATTGTATGAAATGCTTCACCAATTACTGTTTCTCCTGCTTTCGGACGTTTTTTTGAAACAGCCACTAAGTCCATTGAAATACTACCTACCACTGCAATATTTGGCATCTGTTTCATCTCCTTACTTCGTTGTATTTCGTTCTATAATTTCAATCGGTAAACGATAGTGTTTCTCTTCTAATACGCTTCCTTCCATCTGCTCTAACAACAGCTCTGTTGCAATTTTTCCCATTTCATAAATTGGCTGTGCAACAGTTGTAATAGATGGATACATCATTTCTGTTAAAGAAATTCCATCGAATCCGATAATTTGTAAATCATCTGGAATAGAAATCCCCTTTTGGAGTGCAGCCTTTACAATACCTATTGCGATTAAATCATTTCCAGCAACAATTCCATCAATATGTGGGTATTCTTCTAATAATTCCACTGCTACACGCTCACTATTAGCTGGATCAAATGTACTCTCCGCAATCATATAAGAAAGATTATTTTGTGTAATAACGTCTACAAAACCTTCAAAACGTTCATTAGCAGTGCTTACATCACGCGGTCCACGAATATGCGCAATATGTTTACAGCCTTTATCTATTAATAGCTTTGTCGCTGCCTGACTCCCTGCATAGTTATCTGCATATACAGTAGGGATACGCTCATTAAACATACGGTCAATTGCAACAACTGGAACAGACAACTTCATGTAATTAACACTATTTTGTGGATTCGTTGCTACAATAAATCCATCCACATTATTTTGCCTAAGTACATCAATATATTGCTTTTCTTTCTCTAAACTCTCATCAGAGTTACAAAGGACAACTGTGTATCCTTGTTTATGCGCTACATCTTCTACGGCACGTGCAACTTCTGGAAAGAATGGATTCACGATATTTGGAACAACTAAGCCAATTAAACGTGATTTTTTATTATACAATGAACGCGCTACTGTACTAGGTTTATAATCTAGCATCTCAATCGCTCGTTCTACTTTCTTTAATGTATCTTCATGAACATATCCATTTTTATTTAACACTCTGGAAACGGTCGCCACAGATACTCCCGCTAATTTCGCAACGTCTTTAATCGTACTCATTCTCTTTCCTCTCCATTCCATTCCATGTAACCGTTTACAGAAAATAATATAACGTATTTCTAGAAATACGTCAATCATTTCTCACGAAAAAGCTTTTAAGGTTATACTCAAAAAAGCACCGCCATAAGGCGATGCTTTTTCATTACGAATAGGATACAGTTTGTTCTTTTTCCTCTGTAGCTGGCTCTTCAGCATCTTTTTTACGATCTGACAGTTTAATCTTCTGTAAGAAAATTGTAAAGATAGCGCCTACTATGATAAATACTAATCCTGTTAAGAATACAGTATGAAGTGAGTCTACTAAAGAGTTTTTCAAGATTGGTACAATGCTGTTAGCGAATGCTTCTGGCATTTGTTTTAATGCTTCTGGACTAAATAGCATCGAATATAAACCTTGTGGATCTGTGTGAATCATATCTTTAAATTTCGTTACCATTTGGCCCGCTTCTTTCGGGAACGTATCTAATACAGGTACTAATTTATTTGTTAATGTTGTACCTGAAGTGTTATTCATGATTGACCCTAAAATTGTAATACCAAATGTTCCACCGATTTGACGGAAGAACTGACTTGATGATGTTACGACTCCAAGATCTTTTTTCGGGAAACTTTCTTGTAACGCTAATGTTAATGTCGGCATAACAAGACCCATTCCTAAACCGATAATACTCATATAGAAAGTAGCAGTAAGTTTAGTCGTGTGCATATCCATCGTTGTTAATAACCAGAAACCACCAGCCATAATAAGCATCCCTGTAATAATTTGTGGTTTCACACCAACTTTTAATACAAGTTGACCGCCGATAATACTCATCACTATCATTGTAATCATCATCGGTGTCATAATTGTTCCTGATTCAGCAGCACTTACTCCTACAATTCCTTGCATGAAGAATGGTACGAACATAATCGCACCGAACATTCCGATACTCATAAAGAAACCAATCGCATTCAGTATTGTAAACGTGCGATTTTTAAAGAAATGCATCGGTAAAATCGGTTCTTCTGCTTTCGTTTCAACGATAACAAAGCTAATAATACCAATTAGAGCTAATGCAAATAAACCTATAATTTGCCAAGAATCCCATGGATAATCTTTTCCGCCAAACGTTAATGCAAGTAATAAACTTACAACACCGAGAATCATCGTAAAGATTCCAGCAATATCAATCTTGATCGGTCCTGTTTGTTTATGTGACTTTAATCCCATTGCAATAAAGATTGTTGCTAAAATACCAACTGGTAAGTTAATGTAGAATACCCATCTCCAGTTCACTGCGTCTACAATCCAACCACCCACTTGTGGTCCAATTACAGAAGCAAGACCGTATAACGCACCAAAAATACCTTGCCATTTCGCACGTTCTTTTCCCGTAAACATATCTCCGATAATAATCATAGCCATTGGCATCATAATACCGCCACCAAGACCTTGAATACCACGGAAAATAATTAATTCCGTCATACCATTTGCCATACCACATAACGCCGAACCAACCATAAAGATAACTAGTCCTGTAATATATACGTTACGACGGCCAAGTAAATCCGCTAATTTACCTGCAATTGGTACAACTGTCGTTGATGTTAACATATAAGCTGTTGTTAACCACGTCATTAAACTTAATCCGCCTAGTTCACCGACGATACGCGGCATTGCTGTACCAACAATCGTTCCATCTAATGCAGCAAATAGCATCGCGATTATTAAACCAATTAACAGCAACTTTCTATTTATGTTTTCTTGTTGCTCCATGTAATCTCCTCAATTCCTCTTAGTTATTCTCTTTTTTCTCTTGTGTCCCGCAAATAATTGTTTCTAACTTCTCAAAGAGGCGTAACAAATCTTCTCTTTCTTGTAATTCTAAATGTGAGAAATATTTTGCAATATGCTCATTACGAGCGGTCATTGCCTCTTCTACTCTAGCTTTCCCCTTTTTTGTTAACTCAATGATGACAACACGACGGTCATCTTTGTCGTGATAGCGTTCTACAAGCTCTTGGTCAATTAGGCGATCAATCATCACTGTAATTGCACTAGGCTTTACATACATCTTTTTTGCTAATTTTGTCGCTCTTGAAGCACCGTAATGATCTAAAATCTTTAAAATATAAAACTGCGGTGGTGTAAGTCCTGTTGCTTGCATTTGTTCTAATAACTCCGTCTGCATTTTCTTTCCAATTGAAAAGGCAAGAGCTTGAATTTTATCGATATGCGTCATATCATTTGGCATGTTATCCACCTCTTATTTAAGCAATAAAATATTTAACATATTTAAATATTAATCCCACGAACAAAATCCGTCAACACTTTTTATTTATAAAAACGTTTACATTTCTGTCACAAAGTTGTATAATTTTCGACGAAGTTAATATTGACAGTCACGGAGAATCGGAGTATACGGCTATGAATCATAAAAAAGGAAACTTTTTTATATTTCATGGCCTTTTTATATTCTCTCTGACTTACAACATTTCGAATTCATTAGGGGAGGATTTTCATTTTATGTTTTTCACACAATTATTTAAGCCTGCGCCCCACGCGGAACGCTTACCAGCTGATCGCGTTGATAGCGAATACCGTAAATTACGTTTACAAGTATTCTTAGGTATCTTCATCGGCTACGCAGGTTACTACTTTGTTCGAAAAAACTTTTCACTAGCGATGCCATACTTAATCGAACAAGGCTTTAGTAAAGGGGAACTTGGGGTTATCCTTTCAGCAGTATCTATCGCTTACGGATTAAGTAAATTTCTTATGGGTATCGTATCCGACCGTTGTAATCCTCGCTACTTTTTAGCAGCTGGGCTATTTTTATCAGGTATCATTAATATTATTTTCGGCTCATTTTCTTTCATTACAACGAGCATTATACTTATGTTTGTCCTTCAGTTTTTAAATGGATGGGTACAAGGTATGGGATGGCCTCCTTGTGGTCGTACGATGGTTCACTGGTTCTCTATTAGTGAACGTGGTACAAAAATGTCTATTTGGAACGTTGCTCATAATGTCGGTGGCGCGCTTATGCCTTCTCTTGTGACATTAGGCTTATACTTCTTCGCAAATGACTGGAAGAGTATTTTTTACTTCCCAGGTATTCTTTCAATTTTAGTTGGTATTTATGTATTAATTACGATGAGAGATACACCTCAATCTTGTGGATTACCTTCTATCGAAGAACATACTGGAGAATATCCATCAGATGAAAAAGTAAAAGATCGAGAACGCGAACTTTCAGTAAAAGAAATTTTATTTAAATACGTACTAAACAATAAATTTTTATGGTACATCGCTATCGCGAACGTTTTCGTTTATTTCGTACGTTACGGCGTTGTAGACTGGGCTCCTACCTATTTAGTAGAGGAAAAAAGTTTCACTCATAGTAGCTCCCGTACAGCTTACGCTCTATATGAATGGGCTGGTATTCCAGGTACACTTCTTTGCGGATGGATGAGTGATAAACTATTTAAAGGGCGCCGCGCACCTGCTGGTATTTTATTTATGGTTGGTGTATTTATCGCCGTTCTTGTTTACTGGCTAAACCCTCCTGGTAATCCAATGGTTGATAGTATCGCACTTGTCGCGATTGGATTTTTAATTTACGGACCTGTTATGTTAATCGGCCTACACGCACTAGACTTAGCACCAAAAAAAGCTGCTGGAACTGCCGCTGGTTTAACTGGGTTCTTCGGTTACCTAGGTGGAGCTACTTTTGCTAGCGCAGCTATGGGCTTTATCGTCGATGCATTCGGATGGGATGGCGGATTCATCTTATTACTTGTATCTTGTGTACTTGCAATGTTCTTCCTTGCTCTTACTTTAAAGACAGGATCTGCAAAACCAAAACAAGCTTAAGTACTAATATTATTCTTATCAAAAAAAGAGAGACTGTTCTTTCCAGAACACCTCTCTTTTTTCTACATATAATACTTTTTTCTTACAAAAGATTTATTTCCCTCTCACATATATGTTAGCGTTTTCAACTAACTTCAATCCCTTATATAACAGCATTCAATCTCTGTATAAAAAGATTTTTGAATATTTTCTCAACTTATGCTTGTCAAACATTGTCAATTTATATTAAAATAACAACAACATACAAAATATTTAGTCTTTTCAGAAAAGATGGAGGGATAGCCATGAAGAATCCACTTCTTCGCATTGAAAACTTACAGACTTCCTTTCGCATACAAGATCACTATCATGCCGCAGTTGATGATGTTTCGTTAACTGTCCATGAAAATGAAATTGTCGCGATAGTTGGTGAATCAGGTTGCGGAAAAAGTGCACTTGCCCTTTCTATTATGCGACTGCATAATGAAGCAAATACAAAATTACAAGGGCAGCTTAACTATAGAGATAAGGATCTACTAACTATGTCAGCCGCAGAGATGAATAAAGTACGCGGATCAAACATCGGTATGATTTTCCAAGAACCTCTTACAGCACTCGATCCTCTTATGACAGTTGGAAAACAAATCGAAGAAAACTTAGACTACCACACAAGCCTTTCAAAAGTTGAAAAAAAAGAACGCACCTTAGAACTACTTCATCAAGTTGGTATTCCAAAACCAGAACTTACATATAAACAATACCCACACGAATTATCTGGCGGAATGAGACAAAGAATTGTTATCGCAATTGCAATTGCTTGTAACCCAGCACTCATTATTGCGGATGAGCCAACAACGGCTCTTGACGTAACCATCCAAGCACAAATTTTAGACTTACTAAAATCTATTCAAGAACAAACGAAAATGGGCATCATTTTAATTACTCATGATTTAAGTGTTGTCGCAGAAACAGCAGATCGTATCGTCGTTATGTACGCTGGACAAGTTGTAGAGACAGGAAAAGTTGTAGAGATTTTTAACAACCCTCTTCACCCATATACTCGTTCTCTATTAAACTCCATTCCATCTGCGTATGGTGAAAAAGAAAAATTGCATGTAATTCAAGGGGTCGTTCCTTCGTTAGCGAAGCTTCCTCGCACAGGTTGTCGCTTCCAAGCTCGAATTCCATGGATTAGACCTGATCAACACGAGGAAAATCCAATTTTACATGAAGTAAAACCAGACCATTGGGTACGTTGTACTTGCTACAAGCATTTCAACTTCCAAGATAAGAAAGGAGATGACGTAGCTCATGGCACTGCTTAAAGTAGAAGATTTAAAAGTACATTTTCCAATTAAAGGTGGTTTCTTCGGCCGCACATTAGATTACGTGCGTGCTGTCGATGGTGTAAGTTTTGAATTACAACCGGGTGAAACATACGGGATCGTTGGTGAATCTGGAAGTGGCAAATCAACAACGGGTAAAGCAATTATGCATTTAACGAAAGCAACAGAGGGTAGCATTCATTTTAATAATAGAGATTTAACAAAATTAAGTCGCTCCGAGCTACGTGAACAACGAAAAGATATTCAAATGATTTTCCAAGATCCTTATTCATCATTAAATCCGAAGAAACGTGTTCTCGACATTATTGCTGAGCCTCTTCGAAATTTTGAGAAGCTCTCACCTGATGAAGAACGTAGAGCGGTTCAAGAATATCTTGATAAAGTTGGTCTAAATCCAGAGTCAATTTATAAATATCCACATGAATTTTCCGGCGGGCAAAGGCAGCGGATTGGTATTGCACGTGCTCTTACATTAAAACCGAAGCTTATTATTGCTGATGAGCCAGTATCTGCGCTTGACGTCTCTGTACAAGCACAAGTATTAAACTTCTTGCAAGATTTACAAGCTGAGCTCGGACTAACATACTTATTCATTAGTCATGATTTAGGTGTAATTCGTCATATGTGTGATCGTATCGGTGTTATGTATCGCGGACGCATTGTCGAAGAAGCAACTAGTGCAGAAATTTATAGTAATCCGCAACATATTTATACGAAGCGCCTAATATCAGCAATTCCTGATATTCGTCCTGAAAACAGAGAGAGACAGCGTAAGCTCCGTCAACAAGTAAGCTCTGAATACGAGAAATCATACGAAAATTATTTCAATGAAAACGGTCGTGCTTATGACTTAAAAGCAATCTCGCCAACGCACCGGGTGGCATTACCATAAGGGAGTGATAAAACATGTGGAAGTTTATATTACGGAGATTTTTAGTGATGATCCCGCAATTATTCGTGTTAAGTGTACTTGTCTTTCTATTAGCTAAGGCAATGCCAGGCGATGCCTTAACCGGCAGAGCAATGAATCCAAAAGCGGATCCAAAAGTGATTGAAGAACAACGTGAAAAGCTTGGATTAAATGACCCAGTTGCAACACAATATGTTCGCTGGATTAAAAATGCAGCCCAAGGTGACTTCGGTATTTCCTATGCACATAAAATGAAAGTAACCGATTTAATTGGAGAACGACTTGGAAATACAGTATCTTTAGCACTTGTTATTCTTATCCTTACCTATTTAATTGCCATACCACTAGGAGTTATAAGTGGGCGGTGGAATGATACATGGGCTGATCGACTCATTACCATTTACAACTATCTAGGTTTTGCTACACCACTATTTATATTTGCATTAATTATGCTCTTCCTATTCGGATTTAAGTTTGCAATATTCCCAACCGGCGGTAGCGTTGATCCTCAAGTTGCAACAGGTACATTTGCTTACTATTTAAGCAAATTGAATCACATGCTATTACCAGCTTTATCTGGTGCATTAATTGCGACAGTTGGTACGGTTCAATATTTACGAAGCGAAATTATTGATACGAAACATAAAGATTTTGTGCGTACAGTAAGAGCAAAGGGTGTTCCAGAATCAAAAATCTATTCTAGACATATTTTACGAAATTCATTCTTACCAATTGCAGCCTTCTTAGGCTATGAAATTACAGGATTAGTTGGCGGTGCCATCTTTTTAGAAAGTATTTTTAGCTATCCAGGAATTGGACAACTATTTATACAATCTATCTCTCAGCGTGATTTTAGTGTAATAACTGCACTCGTTATGTTTACTGGATTTGCAACGTTACTTGGAACTCTCCTTTCAGATATTATTCTAAGCATCGTCGATCCACGTATTCGTATTGATTAAAGAAAGGAGATGACGTTATGTTAGCAAACCCTGAAAAACAAACTGAAGTTATTCATTACGAAAAAAGCCCTTCTGGTTTCTCTATTATGTGGCGAGAACTTCGTAAAGATAAATTAGCAATGTTTTCACTTATTTTCCTAGCAATCTTATTACTAGCAGTCTACGCAACATCTTTTATTATGAAACAAGAAGATATTGTACGAGTTGATTTATTCGCTATTTATGCTCCTCCCTCTGCTGAACATTGGTTAGGAACAGATTACGGAGGACGCGACATTTTCGGCCAACTTATTATTGGTACACGTAACTCCTTTACAATTGGATTAGCAATTACTATTCTTTCTTGTGTAATTGGCCTTTCAATTGGATTAATTGCCGGTTATTTTGGAGGAGCAATTGATAATATCATTATGCGCATTATCGACTTTGTTATGGTTTTACCATTTTTAATGCTTGTAATTGTATTTATTACACTTGTTCCTACATTCAATATCTTCACTTTCATTTTAATTATGAGCGTGTTCTTATGGACAGGAAAGGCAAGATTAATTCGCTCAAAAGTATTAACTGAAAAAGAACTCGATTATGTCTCTGCATCAAAAACTTTAGGAACACCAAACTGGAAGATCATTCTTTTCCAAGTACTACCTAACTTAAGTTCCATTATCATTGTTAGCGTTACATTAAACCTTGCTGGAAACATCGGTATTGAATCTGGTCTAACCTTCTTAGGATTTGGTCTACCAGAAAGTACACCAAGCCTTGGTACACTTGTTAGTTATGCTAGAAATCCAGATGTATTACAAGAGAAATGGTGGATTTGGTTACCCGCATCAATCATGATTTTAACATTGATGCTGTGTATAAATTTTATTGGTCAAGCGCTACGCCGTTCGGCCGACGCAAGACAAAGAAAAGGATAAGGGGTGGAAGAAATGACAAATAAGCCAAAGTTTTTCAAAGTATTAAGTACACTTGCAGTTTCAACATTACTACTTTCAGCATGTGGGGGCAGTGGTGGTAGTGAAAAAACGAGCAGCACAAAAAAAGTAGATACAAATAAATTTAGTGCATCTGTTAAAAATGATAAAAAGGAAATTAAAGATGGTTCATTAACATATGGTCTTGTTTCTAACACACCATTTGAAGGACTTTTGAACTTCGCTGTATATGAAGGAGATCCTGATAACCAGGTCATTACAATTTTTGATGAATCTTTATTATCAAATGACGAAAACTGGGAATACACGAATGATGGTGCTGCTACATATGAAATTTCTAAAGATAAAAAGACAATTACACTAAAAATTAAAGATAATGTAAAATGGCATGATGGAAACCCTGTTACTGCTGAGGATTTAGAATACTCTTATCTAGTAATTGGTAGCAAACAATATGCTGGTTCTCGCTATGACACTCAAATGCAAATGATTGAAGGTATGGAAGATTACCACAATGGAAAAGCCGAAAAAATTTCAGGTATCAAGGTAACGGATCCAAAAACAATTTCGATTACGTTTAAAGAACCGAATCCTTCAGTGAAAACTGGACTTTGGGCATATCCTCTTCATAAGAAATACTTAGGAGATGTACCAATCGATAAATTAGCAGAGTCTGATAAAATCCGTAAAAACCCAATTGGTTTCGGACCTTTTAAAGTGAAGAAAATTACTCCTGGAGAATCCGTTGAATTTGAACGTTTTGATGACTATTATGGCGGAAAACCAAAGCTGAAAAGCATGGTTTTAAAAGTTGTTAACCCTTCCGTTGTTAACGCGTCCTTAAAAAATGGTGATATTGACATTGCTGAAGTAAGTGCAGATCAGTATCCAAATGTAAGTAAATTAAAAAATGCACAATTAGTCGGTAAAACCGATTTATACTATAGCTATATCGGCTTTAAGTTAGGCCATATGGATAAAGAAAAAGAAGAAGTAGTGATGGATAAGGAGAAATTTAAAGATGTTCGTGTACGTCAAGCAATGGCTTATGCTATTGATAGAAAAGAAATTGGTGAAAAATTATATCATGGCCTACGTTATCCAGCTAACTCACCAATCCCACCATCTCTACCAAAATATCATAACAATAAAGTTGGTGCCTATGATAAAGATGTAGAAAAAGCTAAAAAGTTATTAGATGAAGCTGGCTATAAAGATACGAACGGAGATGGATTCCGTGAAGATCCGAATGGTAAAGAATTTAAAGCTAATTTCTTATCAATGAGTGGTAGCGATGTAAGTGAACCACTTGCAAAATTCTTTATTCAATCTTGGAAAGACATCGGCCTAAAAGTAGAACTTCTTGATGGTCGCTTACACGAATTCAACTCCTTCTACGATATGATTAAAAAAGATGATCCAAAAGTTGATCTTTTCGCTGCCGCTTGGGGAACTGCATCTGATCCAGACCCTTCTGGTATTTGGGCTAAAAATGCAGCGTTCAATTACACACGTTGGTCTACTGACAAAAACACAGAATTATTAAAACAGGGTATTTCTAAAGAAGCTGCTGATGAAAAGTACCGTAAAGATGTATACGATAAATGGCAAAAATTAGTTCATGACGAAGTACCATTAATTCCACTTCATTATAAATTTGATTTAAAAGGTGTAAATAATCGCGTAAAAGATTATAAATATACACCAGAAGATCAATACAAATGGGGTAAAGTTAGCGTAACAAGCGATAAAGCAGAAACAGAGAAATAAGAAAATAGCTCCTAGCACTGAGATACATGCTAGGAGCTATTTTTTATTTCTAACCCTTCTCTCACTATTAATAACAACCAATTCCTTTCCTACTGTAAGATTAAAAGATTTGATGAATCATCTTTATTACAACAGCTAACGTAACAGATGCAGCAAATCCTCCTAAACAAATTAAGCTTACCCCTTGACTGTATGATAAATTTTGAAATGATTTCATTGCTTCCATCCTCCCTATCTCCCCTTTGATACTCTTATTTTACCAATGGGAAAATAAGAGTAACATCGATTTTACTAACAACTAACTTACAAATTTGTAAGTTAATAATTTCCCTTTAAACTTATATATCTAGTATGTCCAAGCTCTCTCCCTTTATACGTCAAAAAAGACCTCGAATTACATCAAGGTCTTGCTTACACTACAAAATATCTCATTCAATTTACTTTATAATCATCACCGGGCATTTTACACGCTTTGCTATTTTATGACTGACACTACCAAGTACCATCTCTTGCAATGTATTTAACCCTCTACTGCCAGCGATAACGAGATCTATATCCCCTGTATTTACATATTGAACAATCGTATCTCCTGGATCGCCATGTAATATCGTAATTTTATAAGAAATGTTCTCTTTCTTTAATAAACCTTCAATCTCTTTTAATTTATCTTTTCGACTAGCCGATATTGTTTCTAAATCTGTTTGACCTTGTATAATATCTGATTTTGCCGTTCTATTATCTACTACGTACACAACTTCAACATTTGTTTCTTCGCTACATTTCGCAATATATGTTGCATGTTCCGCTGCTCGAAGTGCATGTTCAGAACCGTCACATGCTAATATAATTTGTTTGTACATATGCTGAATCCCCTTTTCGTTATCCTACCCGTATTATATAATAAAGCCCCCTAAAAAGGAGGCTTCTAACTTGCGATTCTTTTATTATAAGTAGCTAAATTTGAAATAATTTTCGAGCTTCGTTCATTTAATCCCGTTATACTTACTTTCACGTCACTTTGTTCATACTTCATGATAACTTTATCAATTGCGGCTACTGCTGAATCATCCCATACGTGTGCGTGAGTAAAATTCAACTCAATTTCTTTTACATCTTCCTCAAATGTAAAATTATTTATAAAGTCTGCTGTAGATGCAAAGAAAAGTTGACCATGAATTTCGTATATTTTCTTATTTTCAATATATAAATGTTTCACGTGAATCTTTGCCATATTGAATGCAAATAAAACCGCACTAATTACTGTTCCGATAATTACACCTAATGCTAAATTATGTGTAATTAAGACAATCACAACTGTTACGATCATAACAAATGCGTTTCCTTTTGGTACTTTATGAATCGTTGTTACAGAGTTCCAATCAAATGTTCCAATTGAAACCATAATCATAACTGCAACTAAAGCTGCCATCGGAATATGAACGACATAATCACCTAAAACGAACAGTAATACGATTAGAAATCCACCCGCTACAAATGTTGATAAACGACCTCGTCCACCTGATTTAATATTAATAACAGATTGTCCAATCATTGCACATCCTGCCATTCCTCCGAAGAAACCAGCGACAATGTTTGCGATACCTTGACCACGTGCCTCTTTATGTTTATTACTTTCCGTATGCGTCATATCATCTAAAACTGAAGCTGTTAATAAAGACTCTAGTAAACCGATAATTGCAAGCATAACTGCGTACGGTAAAATAATCCCTAATGTCTCAAGTGTAAAAGGCACGTCAGGCATGCTAAAGAACGGTAATTCTTTCGGCAAGCTTCCCATATCCCCTACTGTTTTTAACTGTAATCCGCTCATAAGTGCAATACTTGTCACAATAATAATGGAAATAAGTGTAGACGGTACAGCTGTCGTAATACGTGGAAATACATATATAATTACAAGTCCTAATGCGACAAGTGCATACATTTGCCAAGTTGCATTTTTAAAATGTGGCAATTGCGCTGTAAAAACTAAAATTCCAAGTGAATTTAAAAAACCACTCATAACAGATTTAGGAACAAACTTCATAAATGAGCTCAGTTTGAACACGCCAAAAATAATTTGGACAATACCGGTTAATATTGTTGTAGCAAATAAGTATTGCAAACCATGATCCTTAACGAGCGTGACCATTAATAATGCCATTGCACCTGTTGCAGCTGAAATCATCCCAGTTCGTCCGCCAACAAATGAAATGGTAACTGCAATACAAAAAGCTGCGTATAACCCAACGGTCGGGTCCACGCCTGCAATAACTGAGAAAGCAATCGCTTCAGGAATTAACGCTAAAGCAACGACAATTCCCGATAGCACGTCTCCTCTCACATTGGAGAACCAGTCATTTTTTATCGTTTGAAACAAAATACCACTCCTCTACTCTTTTATCATTTGATTTTCTCCATAAGAAAATCTCGGCCGACTGCACGAAGGATATTATATAACGAGTAGAGAGATTTTTGCTATGTAAAAGTTTCCTAAAGAAAAAGACGCTACCTTAGCAGCGCCTTTACTCACTTTATTAATGTCCACCGTGCCCTTGACCACTTTCTTGAACAATCTCTAGCCTCTCATCCAATATACCTTGTGTTTCAAATGAAATATCACTCGTACTTCCTAATAAGAAGCCGTGGTTATATGGTCCAAGCGTTGGGTCATCTTTAAACTTCGGCTGAATACTAGCAAGGAAGTCATACACTGGTTGTGAAGCTTTCCCTTCTTCTAACAATACAATAGGTGCGTGTTTACCCATATGTGAAAATGGTGCTCCTGCAACTGCTAAATCTGGTGTTTTGCTTGAAACAAATGATAAACCGTGACCTGGTTTTGTGAACCCCCAGCCAAATTTCGTTTTTTCATCTTTAAACTTCGCAAATGCAACCGAATTTTCTGTTGGAGTCTCCCCACTAATACGCGTTACTTTCCCGTATTTACTTAACTCTTTTTCTACTGCTTTTGAAATAATTTTTTCTGGTCCTAATACATATATATTCGCTTTATCTTTTCTCATTTTTAATGCCTCTATCGTCGCTTCTGGCACCTTATCTTTTTCTGTATATAAAAGCGGTTCTGGCATATGAGAAATCCAGTTTACAGCTGGTGTTGTGTATAAACGCCCTTCTTCTTCAGACGAACCGATAATAACACTATTTGGATAACTTCCTGTTATATCAGCATATTCTTTATCCACATCTTTAGCAAATATAGCTGGATCCGTTTCTTTTATTTGCTTTACTTTATATGCTTTTAATTGCTCAAGGATAGATGGACCTACATCCCCCATCACCATAATTTGTGTTCCATCTTTCGTTCCGAGCGGATTTAATCGTTTTATTTCTTTTAACGTCATTTCGGGTACCTTTTCTTTTTCTATAAATAAAATTGGACCGTTATTCGGATGGTGAATAAGATCCGCACTCGCAATACCTAATTGCCACTCGTTTACTGGCACTAAAATAACAGCGCCTGGCTGATTCTCTTTATGCGTTGCTGGCCATATCGTTTGCGAAGTTACTACTGCCATTTGCAAAGGATCGTTTGTGTTTAATCTCGTTACATTTTTTAAACTTGTCGTTAATAAATCATTCGATGCACCTTCGTTCATTTCTTTCGGCGCAGTTACCTCCTGATTCATTTTCATTTCCGTTTGCTCTGTTTTTTTCTCTTCTTTAGATTCATGGTTTTTATGATCCGTGTTCGTTTGTCCACATGCAGCAAGACCAACTGCTGTAATTATTGTTATCCCAAAGATTCGGGTCATCTTTTTCACTATACCGCCTCCATATGAATCGTTTTCGAGCCAATATGATTACCTAAAATGGAATTTCAACTTTACAATAACAAGCAATTCTGAAGAAATTATGCAGATGCATGATAATCTGCACCATTTCTTCATGATTTTGACTTACAATTTAAGTAATAACTACAAATGCGGAGGTACTCTATGGTCGATATACTACTCGTAGATGATGAGCCGAGAATGCTTGAATTATTAACGCTTTATCTTACTCCAATCGGATATAACTGCGTATGTGCAGTGTCCGGGGAAGAAGCTATTTCACATATAGAAAATCGAAATTTCAAATTTGTTTTACTCGATATTATGATGCCAAAGATGGATGGATGGGAAACGTGCAAAAGAATTCGATCCTTTAGTAACGTTCCTATCATTATGGTAACGGCTCGTGATCAAACGGTAGATGTCATCCAAGGGTTAAAACTTGGAGCGGATGATTACGTAACGAAACCTTTCCATGAAGAAGAGCTTTTCGCAAGAATTGAAGCTGTTTTAAGGCGAACGAATCAACACGCGCAAATCCAATATCACGGCATTTTATGGGATGAGGCAAAGTATTTCGTTTCTGTCTATAATGAAGAACTTCTTCTCACTCCAATCGAATTCTCTTTACTCGGGTTATTTTTACGTCATGTGAACTACGTATTAAGCCGCGATCAGCTCATTGAACGAATTTGGGGACTAAATACAAATACAGAAGATAGAACAGTCGATTCACATATTCGTAATTTGCGTGATAAATTACGAAAAGTAAATTTCCCTATTGATCATCATTTAAAAACTGTTTACGGAGTCGGGTATCGATGGGTTGATACTCTAGATTAAGGAGCAAAACGATGAAGCGAATATCTATTCAACTCGGATTTTATTTTTTAATTGTTACACTTTTAATTGAAAGTGTTCTATTTGTCTTGCTTTATTATAGCCTTGTCAACAATAGAGTAAATGAAGAAATGACAGCTTTATTAAAGCGTGGAAATAGTCACCGAGATGTCCTTGAAAAGTATTTTGATAAGCAAACAATCTCCCATGTTGCCCTAATGGAATCTGAAGCCGAAACCACTGTCGTTATTACAAATGCCAATAAGGATGTGCTAGCTAAATCCAACGAAATAACTACTACTATAAAAAAGCATATTGAAAAGATGCAAACACGGACAGATCATGACGGAGCAATTATAGAGAATCATTGGAAAACATCTAATTATATATGTACAGTTAGCCCCATTATAGTGGCAGGAAAAACGGAAGGCTACGTATATATGTTTCTCGGAACGGAATCAATCGAGGAAATGGTTAACGGGCTAACAAGACAATTCATTATTGCAGGAGTCATTACGTTTCTATTAACAGTCATCACCATCTTTCTCTTATCACGGTTGTTAACAAAACCATTGTTACACATGAAACATGCCACTGAAAAAATGAGTAAAGGCGATTTATCCGTTTCGTTAACGACTAATCGAAATGACGAAATTGGTGAACTAGCATCGTCTATTCAAACGCTTGCTAATGATTTACATTATATGAAAACAGAGCGAAGTGAATTTCTAGCAAGTGTTGCTCACGAATTACGAACGCCGTTAACATACGTAAGAGGTTATGCTGACATTGCTTTAAAGGAAAACACATCTCCTGAGCAACGTTTGCGATATTTATCTATTATAAAAGATGAGTCTGATTATATTACGAACTTAGTTCAAGATTTATTTTCACTTGCACAAATGGAACAACATAACTTTTCTATTCAAGTAAAGGAAGTATATTTACACACCTTCCTTACTCGCATAGCCGAAAAAGTAAATGCCATGTATAAAGAAAGATACATTAAAGTTTCTTTCTCTTGTCCTCCTACACTGCTAATAAACTTAGATGAACAGCGATTTGAACAAGTTGTAGTAAACATTTTAAATAACGCTTATAGACATTCACAAGAGCATTCTCATATAAATATTTCTGTTACAGAAGAACATAAACGTATTTCCATTACAATTGAAGATGAAGGCGAAGGTATTCCGCCTGAAGACCTCCCTCACATTTTCGACCGTTTTTATCGAGTTGATAAAGCAAGATCACGAGCTACAGGCGGAACTGGTTTAGGACTATCTATCGTAAAAGAAATTGTAGAACTACACGGCGGGAATATTACTGTAACGAGCGAAGTCGATCATGGGTCTTGCTTTATCATTTCATTGCATCTATACAAAAACACGACTACTGATAGTAGTCGTGTTTTTTTATCATTTTACTTCATAATATAAATTTACAAATTGCCCAAAACGTTTCGTATCCGTTAAAGTTAAATTAATTTCTGGATTCTTGTCTTGAAATAACGGAACTCCAGAACCTAATATATGCGGTGTAATCGTAACAACATATTCATCAATTAAATTATTCTTAAAGAATTCTCTTAGTAGACTCCCTCCACCGACCATCCATATTTTAGATCCTTCTTGCTCTTTCAACCTTTTCGTAAACTCCACTACATCTTCATTTACAAACTCCACGTGTTCGTTTGAACCTTTTTCTGAGTTAGAGAAAACAAAACATTTTTTATCTAAATACGGGAATGGTTCTATATGCTCTACTACATAATCGTACGTTCTTTTTCCCATAATTATTGTATCAATCGTTTCATACATTTCTGTATAACCGTTATCTCCCTCTCCTTCCGTTTCCATTAACCACTCTAAATCATCATTTTCTTTCGCAATATATCCATCCAAACTAGCGGCTATAAATAAAACAATTTCACGTGACATCTCTTTTCCTCCTTACAACGTATATTGATAAAATGACCTTATACACACTATACTAACCTTAAAACATGACAATTCATGTCATGTTAAAAAAAGAAACGAGTGAGATAGTTGTCAAAAGCAAAACGTTTACTAGACATTCTTATATTCGCTTCTGCGAAAAGAACATTTACAGCTCAGGAAATAGCTGATGAATTTAACATTTCTGTTCGTACTGTCCATAGATATATTTTAGATTTAAGTGATATGGGATTACCCCTTTACGCAGAACAAGGTCGTAACGGAGGATATAAAGTATTAACGAATAGAGTCATTCCGCCTATTTTATTTACCGAAGAAGAAGCAGTATCCATCTTTTTTGCTTTTCAATCTTTAAGTTACTATCGAGACTTACCTTTTAACACAGAAATCAATTCTGTTACACATAAACTGTATAGCTCTCTACAGCATGATGCGAAAGCGAAAGTTGATAAAATACGTTCTTATATCGCGTTTTGGAATCCGAAGAGAACAATTAATACACCTCTTTTAAACGAAGTACTAACTGCGGCTATTGAAAATAAAAATTTACACTTTCAATACGAATCTAAATCGGGGATAAAAATAAAACATGTTCATCCTATCGGTGTATACGCTCATGATGGGCTATGGTACCTACCATCCTATGACTTCAGCAGAAAAAAAGTATTACTGTATCGCGTTGATCGTATTCTTTCTATATTATCAACAGAAGAAAATGAAGATACGTTCATGAATTTAGAAAAATGGTTCGACTCGAGCTCTAACGTAGTACACACTCCTACCCAGTTACATGTCTCATTAACAGCAGAAGGTGTGCGCCAATGTAAAAGCGTTCCTTACCTTGAAGAATTCGTAGTAGTAAACGAAGACCAGACAGGATATATACATTCAACAATTGATAAAGGAGAAATCAATTTTATTACCCCTTTGTTTTATAGACTTGGAAAAGATGCACAAGTTTTAGAACCGAAAGAATTGATAGACGGTTTACGTATGCGCGCGAAAGAAATTTTACATATGTATGAAGACTGAAAAAGCTGCTAAATATAAGCAGCTTTTTCAGTCTAATTATTCCATTACACTTTCTCCTCTCTCTAAAACAAAAAAACGTGAGAGCCGTATTCTCACGTTTTTATGCTTCACTTTATTAGTTCAATTGTTTCCGTAACTTTTATACTATCTTTTACCGATTGAACAATCGTGCAATTTTTCACTGCAAGTTGTAGTGCCTTATCCAATTGCTCTTCTGTAATGTTTTGTGCTTTAATTTTATAGTGCAAATGAACACTTTCAACTGGTTTTGATAAAGCTTCACTTCTACCAATTTCCGTTTCAATTGTAAACGTATCGTATGTAATACGTTTCTTTTCTAAAATTGTTCGAAAGACAATTGCACTACATCCTGCGATAGAAGAAACGAGTAATTGTAACGGTGAATACCCATTTTCTTTTCCAATCGCTAATGGACCATACGATAAATCTGCCTCTATACCATCATGCTTAATTTTTATTTTCATACTTCGCTTCCATCTCCACTTTCATCGGTTTCTTCCGTTTCTTACTCATATAATAATATATATAGCAGAAAATGATAAATGGAATACCACAGTATAACGCCATTCTTTGCTCTGGAATAAACGCTAAACTAATAACAACGATACTATTTGTAAGTAAAGCTAAAATAGGAACAATTGGATATAACGGTGTTCTATACTTTAAGTCCTCTAACTTGCCTCCGCCTTTTATATACTGACTTCTAAAGCGAAGTTGAGATAGAGCAATAATGATCCAACTTGAAACAGCCGATAAACCAGCTATAGATAATAAGTACATGTATACTGTATCTTCTGCAAGGAAACTTGTGAATAAAGAAAGGCCAGCTACTGCAATCGTTACAACTAATGCTGTAATTGGAATACCACGCTTATTTACTTTCTGGAACGATGTTGGTGCCATTCCTTCATTTGCAAGTGACCATAATATACGAGTTGCCGCATATAATCCTGAATTCGCTACAGATAGTAACGCTGTAATAATAACGAAGTTCATAATATCAGCTGCGTATGGAATACCAATTTTATCAAATACGACTACGAATGGACTTTCAATTACGCCAGCTTCTTTCCAAGAAATTAACCCTACTAAAATCGTCATTGTTAAAATGAAGAATAACATAATGCGCCATACTGTATTACGAATCGCACGTGGAATTGTTTTTTCTGGGTTTTCACTTTCTCCTGCTGCAATCCCGATTAACTCTGTTCCTTGGAACGAGAAGTTAACTGTAATCATCGTAAGTAATACGGCAGCTAGTCCATTCGGGAATAATCCACCATCACTTACAAAGTTAGAGAAAAGAGGTGCCGCTTCTTTTCCGTCATATGATATAAACCCTAGTAATGCACTACCACCAAGAACAACAAAGGCAAGAATTGTAACTACTTTAATACTAGAGAACCAAAACTCTAATTCAGCATAACTCTTCGCTGAGATTGCATTTGAAGCATATAAAATAACGCCGAATACGAGACACCACACCCAAACATCAACATTCGGAAACCATCTTTTCATCATTAAACCGATTGACGTTAATTCTAAACCTACTGTCACTGCCCAGCCAAGCCAATATAGCCAGCCAATCATAAAGCCTGTTCCTGGTCCAATAAACTTCGTCGCATACTTTTGGAAAGAACCTGAAACTGGCATCGCTACCGTTAACTCTCCAAGACAAAGCATTGTTAAATACATAATAAATCCGCCCACTAAATAGGAAAGGATGGCTCCCCCTGGTCCAGCCTGATTAATGGTGTAACCTGAACCTAAGAAAAAACCAGTACCGATTACACCACCTAGTGCGATCATAAATAAATGTCTACTCTTCATCGTACGATGTAATTTCTCATTCGTTGGTTGCTGCATCTAAATCCTCCCCCTACCGATACCCCTATATCTTGTTAAAATTTTCTGATAATAAAAATATACACGAAAGCGATTACAATTTCTATATAAAATTAAAACTTTTCTGATAAAACAATACAAAAAAATCGAATTATCGCGAGATTTAGATTCTAATTAGAGGAAAATAAGGATAAACAAGGGAAAACCTTTACATATATTGTAAAGGTTAACGGAGTTCTAATCTTCTCGATAAAATTGATAAACTATAATTTACGATAAAGTACATACAAGCTACTACTATAAACGTTGGGATCATATAATTTACATTCTGTCCGCTAATAATTTGAGCATTATGCATAAGCTCTGGCAATGATATAACAACTGCTAATGATGTATCTTTGAGCAAAGATATAAACTGACTGACAAGCGGCGGGACCATCCTTCTTAATGCTTGTGGCAAAATAATATGCCACAGCGCCTGAACATACGTTAATCCTGAAGATCTTGCGGCCTCAATCTGTCCTTTTTCAATAGATAATAGACCACTTCGAACAATTTCAGATATCATTGCTGCTTCAAATATTGTTAAAGCAACAATTGCTGCTGTTATAATTTCTAATTTCAAGCCTGCTTCTGGAAGTGCAAAATACGTGAAAAATATAATTAAAAGTAGCGGTAAATTTCGAATTACTTCAACAACAATTCCTAATATTTGTGAGACGACAGGTATTTTCATGTAGCGTAATATCCCTATTACACTACCAATAATAAAACTAAGTACAATTGCAACGAGCGCTACCTCTAACGTTATAAGTAATCCTTTTAATAAAAACAGAATATGATCTCCTGTAATTGCTCCCTTAAAATCCATTTACACCGCCTCCTTTGCTAAGCGTTTTTCTAAATAACGCACTAGCATACTGAGCGGAATTGTTAATATTAAATAAAACATCCCGACAAATATATAGACGTCGAACGTAACAAACGTCTTCGTTGAAATTAAATCTCCTTGATACATCAAATCGGTACCAGCGATAATTCCGAGTATGGAAGAGTTTTTTACTAAATTGAGAAATTGATTTCCTAAAGGAGGAATTACGATTTTCATCGCTTGAGGTAAAACAACATGGTACATTGCTTGCGTATAAGTCAATCCTGAGGAACGTGCTGCTTCCATCTGACCTTTCGCGACTGATAGAATACCAGCGCGAATAACTTCCGCAATAAACGCTGCCGTATATACGGTAAGCGTAACTGTTCCTGCTACAAAACCATTTAAAGTAATTCCTATTACAGGTAAAGCGAAATAGAATATAAATGCAATTAATACGAGTGGAATATTTCTTACAAATTCCACCAAAGTAGCTCCCAACCAATTTAAAATACGAATAGGTGCAATACGCATTACAGCCAAAATTACTCCCAAAATAAAGCTTCCTATTAATGCAATTACACTAGACATCACTGTATATTTGAAGCCTTCTACATACATATCAATGTTATTCGTTAATATAGAAAAATCAGGCACATATTCTCCCCTCTTTCTTTACAAGAAGAGGATGAGTATCCCCCATCCTCTTACTATTTATCAATGAGAATAAAGCTCCATTCATTAAACTATCACTTTACTTCTCTTGCTTTTGCCCAATCCATTTCTCATACAATTTGTCGTACTCTCCACTCGCCTTCATATCTTTTAGCAAGCTATTAATCTCTTTCGTTAAATCATCTGCACCTTTTTGCACTGCAATTCCGTATGGTTCATCTGTGAAAATTTTCCCTACAACTTCATAATTTGAATCTTGTTTTGCCATGCCGTAAAGAATTGCGTTATCTGTCGTTAAGACATCGCCTTTACCTGCTTTTAACGCCGTAAATGCCTCACTATAATTTTCAAATTCTAATACGGTCGCTTCCGGTGACTTTTGACGAATATTATTTGTAGACGTTGAACCTTTTACAGCTAACACTTTCACACCCTTTTTCACATCATCGATACTTTTAATATCGACTCCTTTTTTCACAAGTAACGATTGCCCTGCTTTAAAATATACATCTGAAAAATCTACTTCTTTTTTACGCTCCTCCGTAATTGTCATTGTCGCGATAATCGCATCAATATCACCATTTTTCAGTAGTGGAATACGCGTTTTAGACGTTACTTCTTTTAATTCTAATTTCTTTTCATCTCCAAGAATTTTTTTCGCAAGCGCCTTTGCGATATCAACATCAAACCCTTCTACCTGTCCTGTCGAAGGATTTTTCAAGCCAAATAAGTTCGTATCATTCTTCACCCCAACTACTAGCTTCCCGCGCTTTTTAATTTGCTCAATGGCCCCACCTTGCTTCGTATTCGTTTCTTTCGCCTCATCTTTTTTACTTCCGCACCCGGCAACGACAAGTACGAATAAACATGAAAATACGATTAACGTAAACAACTTTTTCATTTTAAGCATGAAATTCCTCCTTTAATGGTTTAACACTCGGCTTAAAAATAGACGCGCTCTTTCTCGTTCAGGACTTGCAAAAAATTGCGCTGGTGTTGTATCTTCAATAATTTGACCCTCATCCATAAACAAAATCCGATCTGCTACTTCTCGCGCGAATCCCATTTCATGCGTGACAACGACCATTGTCATCCCTTCTTTAGCTAGCGTCTTCATAACATCAAGCACTTCCCCGATCATCTCTGGATCAAGAGCAGACGTAGGCTCATCGAATAGCATAATTTCCGGCTGCATTGCGAGCCCCCTAGCAATTGCTACCCTTTGCTGTTGTCCTCCGGATAATTGATGCGGGTATACACTAGCCTTCTCAGGAATTCCTACTTTCTCTAAATAAAACATCGCTGTTTGCTCAGCTTCCTCTTTTGAAACTTTATTTACTTTAATCGGTGCTAGTGTAATATTTTGAAGAACCGTTTTATGTGGATATAAATAAAAATGTTGAAAGACCATCCCAATATTTCGGCGTAATTCATTCATATCTGTTTTGACATTGTGTACCTCCGTATTTTGTACAATTAACTCTCCGTCTGTAATTGTCTCTAGCTGATTTATACACCGAAGCAACGTACTTTTTCCTGATCCGGACGGCCCAACAACTACTACCACTTCACCTTTTTTCACTTGTACATTAATATCTTTTAAAACTTGAAAGGTACCATAATATTTATTTACATTACGAAACTCTATCAACATACTCCCCCCTTCCCTTAACAAAGCATGTACATTCTTTTTATATTCAAAAATAGGCAAAAAAATAACTTCCAGCCTCATTTTGCCCATAAAAAAAGCAAAGGGATTTTCCCTTTGCTCCTTCATTTCTATCATGCCTTTCGAGAGAACTCCCACCTCTAAACGTAAGTGAAGGTGGTGAGGTGAATCGAAAGAAATATTTTATTTTCAAGAAAAAAACAGAAACATACGTTCTATTTTTGCTATAATATCCTTAACAAGGAGGTGAATAAAATGACAAAGGAAAATCCATCAAACTATAAAACTCTTCAAATTTGGATTAAAAAAGGGCATCGTATGTATTCTTATTTTCAAGAATGTTGTCATAACGCTAAGAACATGTACAACACCACAAACTTTTATATACGCCAGGTGTACACTGGATTAACACAAGAAAAAGAGTTGCAGCCTTTGCAAAAAGAAGTTCTGGATAATATTCATAAAAATATTGGTAAGATGAATGACACACAACGTCTTGCCTATGAGAAGAAATTGGAAAAAGAGAAATTAAAGCCTAAAGAAGAACAGAAAGAGATTAAATGTAATTTGTTTTCAGAACCTAATTTTGAAAAACCTTATGTAGATTACAACTTTCTAGATGCACTATTTAAGGTTATGATTCAAAATGATTATCGAGCTTTGCCTACGCAATGTAGCCAGTCAATCATGAAAGGTCTGTTCCAAAATTGGAAATCTTTTTTTGCTAGTTTAAAAGACTATAAAAAGAATCCAAACAAATATGCTGGAATGCCTAGGATTCCAAAGTATATTCGTTCTTCTGAAAAAGAGATTCTGTATACAAACCAAGATTGCATTATTAAAAACGGTAGATTTTTAAAGTTTCCAAAGACAAAATTACAATTAAATATTAGGAAACTAGGTTTCACTGAAGGTAAACTGAAACAAGTTCGTGTGATTCCAAAATACAATGAATATGTAGTGGAATTGGTAATTGATGTTCCTTCTGAACAACAAATTATTGAAGAGAATGCTCGTTATATGAGTATTGATTTAGGGATTGATAACCTTGCAACCATCGTAACAAACACAGGTATGAAACCTGTCCTTGTTAAGGGCAAACATGTCAAAAGCATAAATCAATATTACAACAAAATGAAGAGTCATTTTACAAGCATTCTTAGAAATGGAAAACAAACTAATGAAGGACCTTTTACTTCTAAAAGGATAGAAAAACTTCATCAAAAACGTTACTTGAAAATAAAAGACGTCTTCCATAAAGTTAGTCACCATATCGTAAAACTAGCTCAAGAAGAAGAAGTTTGTAAAATCGTTATTGGTCAAAACAAAAGTTGGAAACAAGAAACGAATATGGGAAAAAGAAATAACCAATCGTTTTGTCATATCCCACATAATTTACTGATTCAAATGATTACATACAAAGCAAATGCTGTAGGCATTCAAGTTGTTGTAACTGAAGAATCATATACATCGAAAGCAAGTTTTCTGGATAACGACTTCATTCCAACGTATGGAGAAAATGACCAAAATACAACTTTTTCAGGAAAACGAATAGAGCGCGGCATATATCGTTCAGCAAATAAAACTTTAATTAATGCAGATGTAAATGCTGCGGCTAACATTTTACGAAAAGTAGTCCCAAATGCATGGACAAATGGGATAGAGGGGTTAGGCGTCAAACAGCTCGCTAATGTGTTAACTCCCCTGACGTTAATCGTCCGTTAGGTCGAAACGTTAGAAACCCCCACTTCAAGCTTTGCTAAGTGGGGGAGTGTTCATTAAGATACTTCTTCTTTCTTATCTTTCCCATATTCATGCTCCCAGAAATCAGCATTTTTAATGCCTAATGGCCCTGGATCGAATACTGGATCTTTTCCTTCTTTTTTCTGCTTTTCATAATCTTTTAATGCGACTAATGCAGGTTTTTGTAATAGTAAAATCGCAATGATATTTACCCATGCCATAATTCCTACACCGATGTCACCTAAAGCCCAAGCCGTTGCTGCTGTTTTTATACAGCCGTAGAATACAGCTCCTAAAAATACAAACTTTAGTACCATAGACATCCAAGGGCGGTCTTTATCACGATTTAAGTACGCGATATTCGTTTCTGCAATGTAGTAATACGCCATAATTGTTGTAAATGCAAAGAATAGCAGTGAGAGGGCAACGAAACCGTTTCCAAATCCAGGGAAAACAGATTCTACCGCTGCCTGTGTATATCCTGGTCCTGGCTGAGCACCATTTAATTTATTTACGATAAAGTTTTTTCCGCTTGCATCAAATACGTTATACATGCCTGTAATAATCATCATAAATGCTGTTGCTGAACAAACAAATAATGTATCAATGTAAACGGAAAATGCTTGCACTAAACCTTGTTTAGCTGGATGTGATACTTCCGCAGCAGCTGCTGCATGTGGTCCAGTCCCTTGTCCTGCTTCGTTGGAATAAATACCACGTTTTACTCCCCAAGAAATTGCTAAACCGATAATACCACCGAAAGCCGCTTCTAATGCAAAAGCACTTCTTATAATTAACATAAATGCTTCTGGCAATTTTTCAATATTCATAGCAACAATAACGCAAGCTACTAAAATATAACCAACTGCCATAAACGGTACGACAACCTGTGCAACGTTAACGATTCGCTTTACGCCACCGAAGATGATAATAGCTAATACAACTACTAATAAAGCCCCTGATACGGTAGTGTTAATTCCAAAAGCTGTTTCTAAACTTACGGCAATACTATTTGCTTGCACACCTGGCAATAAGAGCCCCGTTGCAATAATTGTCGCTGCAACGAATACTAATGCATACCATTTCACACCTAAACCTTTTTCAATGTAATAAGCAGGGCCACCGCGAAACTGTCCTTGGTGTTTCGTCTTATATATTTGCGCGAGTGTTGATTCTACATAAGCTGATCCTGCTCCTAAAAAAGCCACTGCCCACATCCAAAATACAGCTCCTGGGCCACCGAAGGCAACTGCTGTTGCTACTCCAGCGATATTTCCTGTCCCAACGCGTCCTGATAACGAAAGTGCTAACGCTTGGAATGAAGAAACACCAGCCTCTGATTTTTCTCCTTGAAATGTCAGCTTCACCATTTCTCCTACATGCCTTACTTGTAAAAACCTCGTTCGAATGGAAAAATATAACCCTACTCCTAAACATAAATAAACAAGTGCGGGACTCCAAACAATATTATTTATCCAATTTACAATATCTTCCAATATTCCCCCTCCTTTTTTATAAAGAATATTCAGAATATATATAAAATTATAAGTGTATACCGAATCTATAACAATATTATTTTAATAAAACAAACATATTTTTGTATAAAAAAACAGTAACTACTCAGCTTTTTCAGACAAAAAAGCAGGCCAAATACATGTTTCCGATTTGAAAACATGAAAAAAAATACTC
>NZ_JAEHBI010000209.1:0-480 GCF_016483705.1 Bacillus cereus group sp. N6 | reverse complement strand
TCCACTTTTGTAATCTCTACTGAGCCTTTATCTACTTGTTCGTTTTCTACTTTCAGCGATAAAACTTCTGTCATACCCTTTTTGATTTCAAATGATACTGGTTTTTCTAACTTTTTATAACCTGGTAAACTTTCTACCTCTACTAACTTATATGTTCCTATGGATAAACCTGAAACGGTTGCTTTTCCATCCTTGTCTGTCGTTACTTTTGTTACTACTTTCCCTTTTTCATCTTGCACTTCGAAAGTTACGCCTGCTAATACTGTGCCACTTTCTTTGTCCACTTTTGTAACTTCTAAAGTACCTTTGTCTACCAATTCATTCTCTATTTTCAATGATAAGACTTTCGTCATACCTTTTTTGATTTCGAATGATACTGGTTTTTCTAGCTTTTTATAACCTAGTAAACTTTCTACCTCTACTAACTTATATGTTCCTATGGATAAACCTGAAACGGTTGCTTTTCCATCCTTGTCTGTC
>NZ_JAEHBI010000208.1:0-493 GCF_016483705.1 Bacillus cereus group sp. N6 | reverse complement strand
TATTTTGGAGAAAGAGTAAATAGTTATAGTGAACAATTTAACCTAGTTTATGTAACTACCCACAGCTAAAGCAGTAGTTACGAAAATTGTATAAATTCGTCATACTATTTCGTAATGCCGTGTTGTTAGGTATGGTTGGATTTGTTAGATAAGCATTGACAGCATTTTGAAAGGTTTGCATAAGTGCTAAAAATTGAGCTTCTTGGGGAGGTGTAATGGGAATAGTAGGAACAAGCATGGGAGTTAAGATAGAATCAGAAGAGAAAGAAGGAAGAATTGTATTAATAAATGTGAATAATTCTTGTTGTTGCGCCGGTGAAAAATGAGATAATTCTTGTTTGGTAAAGAATAAAAGAGGGTTTTGTTTATCCATATTTTCATTCCTTTCTTTGAAACAAAGTATATTCTATATAGGGTATGTACAAAAGAAAAAAAGGGAAGAGATACATGTCTATAGAAAAGCCCCTATTTTTTTATTAATAAAAAAATAGGG
>NZ_JAEHBI010000207.1:0-507 GCF_016483705.1 Bacillus cereus group sp. N6 | reverse complement strand
CAATCGGTTGCAAAAGACTATCAAGTTGCTATTTATACGCATGCGGATACAGAACACATACATAATCACATTGTGATAAATTCCGTTAATATTGAAAATGGCAAGAAGTATCATAGCAATAATCAACAACGAGATTTTATAAAAAGTGAGAATGATAGAATTTGTCAGGAACGAGGATTGTCAGTAGTCGTAGAGAAACAAGCATCGGTACGGTACACCGCAGCGGAAAAATCATTACTAAAAAAAGGGGAAATATCTTGGAAAGACGAAATACGACAAGCGGTTGATATAGCAAAATCTCGTACAAGTGATTTAAAGGGTCTCTCAGCGTTTTTAGATGACCTTGGTGTTAAAACTAGATTGAGAGGAGAAACAATATCCTACAAGCATCCTGAGGCTTTAAAATGGGTGCGAGGAAGTAAGTTAGGATATGACTATGAAATAGGAGGAATTGAACGTGGCTTTGAGCGACAAATTAGAGAAAGTCAAACAAGAACACAATTCATT
>NZ_JAEHBI010000206.1:0-511 GCF_016483705.1 Bacillus cereus group sp. N6 | reverse complement strand
TGGGTTTGTATGCAGACTTCCCATCTCTTGTCTAAGGAGATTTTTCACACACCTTTATGGGCGCACTGCTGATCCATTCACAAGAAAACAGATATATGGTGGCTTTGGCACTGGATTAGTTGGTGTTGCTGTGAAATGCGAATAAGCCACAGGATAACCTGTAGCTTCAAGGATTTTTATTACTTCACCTAATGTCATTGCCCGACCGCCCTTTCGATACGTTTTGGCAATTCATCAATTACATACTCTTCAACAGGACGAATATGAACTTGAGCCGGAACACGTCCACCACCAGCCTTTGCATGGCCATTTTCCAAAAGATGCGTTAGTTGCCCTTTTATATTGTGGACGACAACGCCATTACCTTCTTTTTTCTTACGCCACCCTTTACGATAAGCCCCTTTTTTTTCAGGACCACTTTGTCTTAATTTACTTACAGCAACATCAGCTACTTCTTCTTGTGCTGTTAACAATTCTTCTTCCACAACATTTGCATATCTTTGCAATTCTC
>NZ_JAEHBI010000205.1:0-528 GCF_016483705.1 Bacillus cereus group sp. N6 | reverse complement strand
ATTCGTACATACGTTCTTTTTTAGCCGGTGATAAGTAACCATTCGCTGAATGAATTCTTTTACGATTATAGAAAATTTCAATGTATTCCCAAATATCTTGCTGTGCTTGAGCACGCGTTGCGTATTGTTGCTGATAAATGAGCTCTTTTTTTAAGACACCATGGAATGATTCTATACAAGCATTATCATAACAGTTTCCTTTTCTGCTCATACTACAGTTCATTCCATACTGTTTTAATTGATTTTGATAATCCAGAGAAGCATATTGACTTCCTCGATCAGAATGATGCAAGACGGAACCTTCCGGTTTTTGACGAAAATAGGCTTGTTGTAAAGCCTTCAATACCAATTCTTTTGTCATTGTACGATCAGCATGCCAGCCCACAATTTTTCTAGAATACAAATCCATCAGACTTGCTACATACAACCAGCCTTCTTTCGTTGGTATATATGTAATATCAGCTACCCAAACTTGATTTGGCTTTTCTACCTTGAATTGACGATTTAACACATTGGCATGTATTGGAT
>NZ_JAEHBI010000204.1:0-534 GCF_016483705.1 Bacillus cereus group sp. N6 | reverse complement strand
AACTATTCAGAATTTCTTAAACGATAACTGTATTTTGTAAACGGATTTATGTTTTTTCAAACTTTGCAACAGAACCCTTCTGTCGATGTGTATCTTCATACACTTGATCCGTTGGATCGAAAATAAAGATAAACTTTTGTTTGGCTTTCCTGACACCCTCAATCACTGTCCTATAAGCTTCTTGAGAAGCCTTTGTCACATCCACACCCTTTTCTCCTCGACCAAAAATTCCAACCGCCTGTAGAAGCTCCGAGCACCTTTGAATCACTCCTAGCATGTCTATGTCTCCTTTCTTATTTCATTCTTTGAAACTCTTTACTCAATATTGAAACCAAAAATATTCCCGTTTCTTTTCCAGATTTCCATTCCTAATTGCATATTCATCTAATACCTCTAGCAATTTTGCAATGGTTCCTTCTCTTGTCTCATTCGCTGATAAAACCAAAACCTTAAAAATTTGGTAACTACTCAGCTTTTTCAGACAAAAAAGCAGGCCAAATACATGTTTCCGATTTGAAAACATGAAAAAAAATA
>NZ_JAEHBI010000203.1:0-536 GCF_016483705.1 Bacillus cereus group sp. N6 | reverse complement strand
GGTTCTGGTGCAAAAAATATAATTCTTGTGTAAACTGAAGGTATCAATAAATAAGGACGTGTGTGATGATGGCAAAAGCAATAGATTTTAAATGGAAGCATTATCAATCTGAGATTATTTTACTCACTGTTCGATGGTACCTTCGGTATAATTTAAGTCTTTGAGATTTGGTGGAAATGATGGAGGAACGAGGGTTATCTCTGGCTCATACAACCATTATGCGCTGGGTTCATCAATATGGACCTGAATTAAATGAGCGGATTCGAAATCATTTGAAATCAACGAATGATTCCTGGAGAGTCGATGAAACGTACATCAAAATCAAAGGAGAAAAAATGTATTTATATCGTGCCATTGATTCCGAAGGAAGCACAATCGATTTTTACTTAAGTCAGAGACGAGATGCAAAGGCTGCCAAGCGATTTCTAAAGAAATCCTTGGGTTCTTGTCATGCCACAAGACCTCGTTCGATAACTGCGGATGGTGATAAAGCCTATCCTGTTGCGATACGTGAACTAAAAGAAGAAAAGTACCTA
>NZ_JAEHBI010000202.1:0-539 GCF_016483705.1 Bacillus cereus group sp. N6 | reverse complement strand
GTCAAATTTTACTTAGAAGGTGAATATGACGGAATAGGCTTTGTATTCAGTAGGCAGGATAATTACATCGGAATAGACATAGATAAATGTGTTGTGGACGGAAAAACAAACGTTTTTGCAACAGAAATTATCGATACATTAGACAGCTATACAGAGTTTTCACCATCTATGAAAGGCATCCACATCATCATCAAAGGTAGCCTTCCACAATCTGTTTTAGGTACCGGACGTAAAAATACAAAACACGGTTTGGAAATCTACTCATACGGCCGTTTCTTCACCTTTACTGGAAACCGTGAAAATTCTAATGATGTGTATGATCGTACGGATGAACTAGCGGAAGTATTCGAACAGTATTTTGATGATAGTGACATCCAAGGCCGTGTAAATTTAGCAGAATTTGAAAAAGATGAAATCAAAATTTCAAATGAATCTTTATGGGAGAAAATGTTTCGTAGTAAAAACGGTGATGAGATTCGTTCATTATACAATGGCAGCTTAATTAATGAGGACCATTCAGCGAGTGACCTTGCTTTATG
>NZ_JAEHBI010000201.1:0-539 GCF_016483705.1 Bacillus cereus group sp. N6 | reverse complement strand
ACCAGCTTCTGAACCACCTCCTCCTACCCCTTTGTAAGAAGATGCATATTGAGCTGGAAGCTGAAAGGCTGTTGAATCTAGTATACGGATACGTGTAAAACGGTTAGATAAAGGAGTCATTGGAGAAAACTTCTTTCGAAATACTTGTAAAAACAATTCCTTTAAGAATTGTACAGTCTGTGCATTAAATCGTTCGTTCAGGCCTTGACTAGATAATTGGATTCCCGTAGCTCTAGTTAGTTTCGCACATAAACTAACTAGGGATTCTGTCCCAATTGCTTGGCTGAGAAACACGCATAATGAAACGAGGTCTTGTGCTCTACACTTTCGTTTTCGTCGAATCATTCCAGTTTTAACTGCTAGTAGTTGTAAGTGGTGAATCGAAAATTTACTTTTAAATTCTTCACCTAGTAAACGTAACTCTTCTTGTGTAACATCATTAATTTTAGACATAAAATGGGTCATCCTTCCTTGCGGTATGCATGGAAGGATGACCCATTTAGTTAAATTTTATTCATTTCCTTAAGTTGATGGCTATG
>NZ_JAEHBI010000200.1:0-552 GCF_016483705.1 Bacillus cereus group sp. N6 | reverse complement strand
CCTTAGGACCGTTATAGTTACGGCCGCCGTTTACTGGGGCTTCAGTTCAGAGCTTCGCTTACGCTAACCCCTCTCCTTAACCTTCCAGCACCGGGCAGGTGTCAGCCCCTATACTTCGCCTTACGGCTTCGCAGAGACCTGTGTTTTTGCTAAACAGTCGCTTGGGCCTATTCACTGCGGCTTTCCGTTAAGAAAGCACCCCTTCTCCCGAAGTTACGGGGTCATTTTGCCGAGTTCCTTAACCAGAGTTCTCTCGCACACCTTAGGATTCTCTCCTCGCCTACCTGTGTCGGTTTGCGGTACAGGCACCTTTTATCTCGCTAGAAGCTTTTCTTGGCAGCGGGGAATCAAAGACTTCGCTCCATAAGGAGCTTCCCCATCACAGCTCAGCCTTCACGATAAGCGGATTTGCCTACTTATCAGCCTAACTGCTTGGACGTGCACAACCAATCGCACGCTTCTTCTATCCTTCTGCGTCCCTCCATTGCTCAAACGATAAAGAGGTGGTACAGGAATATCAACCTGTTGTCCATCGCCTACGCCTGTCGGCCT